>NZ_JBFAIA010000116.1:0-26568 GCF_040654455.1 Nonomuraea sp. NPDC050691 | reverse complement strand
TACCGAACCGGCGACCTGGCCCGCTGGCTGCCCTCCGGCGAACTCGAATACCTCGGCCGCACCGACCACCAGGTCAAGATCCGCGGCATGCGCGTCGAACCCGGCGAGATCGAGGCCGCCCTGCGCGCACAGCCGGGAATCCGCGACGCGGCCGTCACCGCGTACGAGCACAGCCTGGTCGGCTACATCGTGGGAGGCGACGTGCCCGACCTCCGCGACGTCCTGCCCGACCACATGATCCCCCGCCGGTGGGTGCGCCTGGACGCCCTCCCCCTCACCGGCAGCGGCAAGCTCGACCGGGCCGCGTTGCCCCCGCCGGAGACAGCGAGCGGCCGGCCGTACGTGCCGCCTCGTGACGAGGTGGAAGCGCGCCTCGCCACGCTCTACGAAGAGGTGCTGAAGGTGCCCGCGGCCGGGATCCTGGACGACTTCTTCGAGCTCGGCGGCCACTCGCTGAGCGCCCTGCGGCTGGCCGCCCGCATCCGCCAGGAGCTGGGACGGAGCCTTCCGGTCGCCACCGTCCTGGCCGCGCCGACGATCAGCGCGCTCGCCAGGGTGCTCCGTCAGCCCGAGGACCTCGCGCCACCGAGCCACGTCGTGCCGCTCAACCCGGACGGTGACCGTACGCCGATCTTCTTCATCCACGCGCTCGGCGGCCAGGTCTTCCGCTACCACCCGATGGCCCGCCGCCTCGGCGCCGACCAGCCGGTGTACGCCATCGCCGCGCGCGGGCTGGTGCCCGGCGAGGAGCCGCACGCCACGCTGGCCGAGATGGCCGACGCCTACGTGGCCGACCTGCTGGAGGTGCGGCCGGCGGGGCCGTACGTGCTGGGCGGGTTCTGCATCGGCGGGAACATCGCTCTGGAGGTGGCCAGGCGCCTGCGCGAGCGCGGCGAGCAGGTGCCGCTCGTCGTGCTCTTCTACGCCAATGCCGAAGAGCCCGTGGCCAGCGCGTCGCTGGAGGACGACACCGTCCTGCTGTTCCACGCGCTGGCCGGCGGACCTGAGGAGACCCTCGGACTGGACACGGCCGAACTCGCCACCCGGTCACCGGAGGAGCGGCTGCTGGCGGTCATGAGCGCCGCCTCGGCCGCCGACCGGCTGGCCCCGGACACCGCCGACGTCGAGCAGGCGCGCCGCTACCTGGCCGTGTTCCGGGCCAACGCGCACGCGGTCGGCGGCTACCGCCACGAACCCTACGACGGCGACGTCGCGCTCTTCGCGCCCAAGCGCGAGGACGGCAGCTGGCCCTCCGTCGCCAAGGGGCGGTTCGCGCACGTCCCGATCCCCGAGGAACGCGTTCCGATCCTGTACGAACCCCTGGTCGCCGGAGCGGCCACCGAGATCAGAAGGTGGATGGATCATGGCATCCCCGACCAGTGAGCGGTCGAGCCTCTGGAAGTACCCCGACTTCCTGCGGCTGTGGGCGGGCCAGAGCCTGTCGCAGTTCGGCTCGGCGATCAGCCTCTTCGCGTTCCCCGTCATCGCGGTCACCGTCCTGAACGCCTCAGAGGCGGAGATGGGCGTCGTCGGCTTCCTGCTGCGGCTCCCGATGGTGTTCTTCCTGCTCTTCGGCGTGCTGGCCGACCGGGTGCGCAAGCGGCCCATCCTGATCTGGACGGACGTGGCGCGTTTCGTGCTGCTGATGCTGATCCCCGTCGCGTGGTTCGCCGACATGCTCACGCTGGCCTGGATCTACGGCGTCATCTTCGCTCTCGGGCTGCTCAGCACGCTCTTCCAGACGGCCTACCGCAGCTACTTCCCGTTCCTGGTGCCGCGGGAGAACTTCCTGGAGGGCAACTCCAAGCTGCAGCTGACCGAGTCGGCCGCCCAGACGTTCGGCCCCGGTCTGGCCGCGGCGCTGCTGAAGGTGCTCGCCGCGCCCGCGCTGCTGGTCATCGACGCGGTGTCGTACCTGGCCTCCGCGATAGCGGTGGCGCTGATCAAGCGGCCGGAAGCGCGGCCGGAGCCGGACGACACCACCCCCGGGCAGGTCCACAAGGCGATCTGGCAGGGCATGGGCTGGGTGATGCGGCACGAGCTGATCCGGCCGCTGGCCATCTCCTCGGCCGTGTACTCGCTGTTCATCCTGGGCTCGATGAACTCGATCTACGCCCTGTACGTGATCCGCGACCTGGGCGTGCCCGCGGCGTGGTTCGGCAGCATCCTGGCCGGCGGCGGCGTGGGCGCGATCATCGGCGCGCTGGTCGCCGTCAAGGTGATGCGGCGCCACGCGATCGGCAAGGTGCTGGTGTGGTCGATGGTGTACGGCAACCTCGCGCTCTTCCTCATCCCGCTGGCCGTCGGGCCGGTCTGGGTCTCGGTGGCCATGCTCGTCGTCGCGCAGCTGGTCAGCGGCGTCAGCTCGCAGATCTTCTTCGTCACCAACACCACGCTGGTGCAGACGATCACCCCGCCGCACCTTCAGGGCCGCGTGGTGGCGTCGATCTACTCGCTGGGCCTGATCCCCGCCCCGCTGGGCGCGCTGGGCGCCGGCCTGCTGGCCGGCGCCGTGGGCACGCGTACGACGCTGTGGGTGGTCGTCGCCATCGGCGCGCTGGTGCCGATCGCGGCGATGGCCTGGTCGCCGCTGGCCAAGCTCATCGGGATGCCGGAGCCAGACTCGCAATGAGCCGTAGCTGGCGGCTGCGCAGCCGCCGGGTGGGCGTGACCAGGCCGACGATCAGCGTGGTCGCGCCCGCCTCCTGGTAGGCCGCCATCCGCTCGCGCACCTTGCCCGCGGGGCCGCACATGGTCATTGCGTCGATGAGCGCGTCGGGCAGCATCGCCATGGCCTCGCCCTGCCGCCCGTCCAGGAAGGCTTCCTGCATGCGGGCGGCCTCCTGCTCGAAGCCGAGCGTGGCGGCCAGGCGGTTGTAGAAGTTGGTGCGGCGCGAGCCCATGCCGCCGAGGTAGAGGGCGAGCATGGGCCGCATCATGTCGTAGGCCAGCTCCTGGTCCTCCTCGACGAGCGTGAGCACCATGGGCGCGATGTCGAGGCCGTCGCGGTTCAGATGGGTGGCCATCTTGGCCACGTGATCGGGCGGGAAGTGGATGGACAGCCAGCCGTCGGCGAGCTCGCCGGCCAGCGCGACGGTCTTGGGTCCCATCGCGGCCAGGTAGATCGGCAGCCGTTCCTGCACCGGCGAGACGCCCAGCGTCAGTTCCTTGCCCTCGCTGCCGGGAAGGGGCAGCGTCATCGTGGCCCCGTCGTGCTGCACCGGCTCGCCCTGCAGCGCCTTGCGCACCACCTGGAGGTAGTCACGGGCGCGGGCCAGCGGCCGGTCGAAGCGCTCACCGTGCCACCCCTCGACCACCTGCGGACCGGAGAGGCCCACGCCCAGCCGGGCGCGCCCGCCGGAGAGCTGGTCGAGGGTGGCCGCCGTCATCGCGGCGACCACGGGTTTGCGTCCCGACATCTGGAGCACGCCGGTGCCCAGCGTGATGCGCTCGGTCTGGCCCGCGATCCAGGCCAGCAGGCTCGCCGGATCGGTCCCGTAGGTCTCGGCCGCCCACACGGACGAATAGCCCAGAGCCTCCGCCTCTCGTACCAGCGCCAGGTGGTCGGCCGGGCCGAGGCCCGCGCCGCCCCAGTAGCTCATGCTGTAACCGAGGCGCATCCCATCTCCTCAACGATCGCGGCTGCCAGGGCGTCCGGAGTCTCCTCGGCCAGCCAGTGGGTGGAGTCGAGCTCCTTCAACGCGGGCCTGTGCACGCTCTGCCTCCGCCAGCCCAGCAGGCCGCCCCTGGTCAGCGAGGCGTCCCGGATGCCGTACAGGACGGAGATGGGCACCGGCAGCGGTTGCCCCGGCCGGTGGTGATACCCGGCCAGCAGCCCGAAGTCGGCGCGGAGCGCCGGCTCCAGCACCGGCCAGAGCGCCTCCCGGTCGGCCAGTTCCGGCGGGACACCGCCGAGCTCGATCAGCTGCTCCCAGAACAGCCACGACGGCAGCGACGGCAGGCGGCGCAGCAGCAAGGTCACATCCGGCGCGGCGAACGAGCCCACGATCAGCCGTTCCGGCCGCCCGCCCAGCTCGACCACGCGACGGCAGACGAGAAACGCCAGCAACGCCCCGCTGCAGTAGCCGAACAGCGTGTACGGCTCGCGCCACCCGGCGAGGTCGCGCGCCAGGTCCTCGACCAGCCCGTCGAGGTCGGTCCGTGGTTCTTCGGCGAGCCTGGCCTGACGCCCCGGCAGGTTGACCGACCACAGACCGACCTCGGGCGGGAAATGTCCGGCGAGCTCGCCGAGCGAAGCCGGACCGCCACCCGCGTGCGGGAAGGTGATCAGCGCCCGCTCTCCCTCCTTGACCTGAACGAACCACGGCGTCATCGGGCGTCCCCCAGATGCAGGGCCAGTTCGGCCGGCGTCGGATGGTCGAACACGGCCCGTACCGAGACGGCACGCCCCGCCAGCTCCTCCAGCGGACGGATCAGCCGGACGGCCAGCACGGAGTGGCCGCCGTTGAGGAAGAAGTTGTCGTGCGGCCCCAGCCCGGGCCGCTTCAGGTGGTCGCGCCACAGCTCCACCACCTGCTGGACCAGCCCGTCGCCCGCCTCCTGCGCCGGGGCGCCACCCTCGTCAGGCACCACCAGCTCGCGATAGGCGATCTTCCCGTTGGCGGTGGTGGGCAGCCTGTCGGTGACGATGTAGCGGGTGGGAACGGCGTAGTCGGGCAGCCGCGTCCTGGCGAAGCCCCACAGCTCTCCATCAGCGGCTTGGCCGGTGACCTCGAGGAAGGCGACGAGCCGTCCGTCGGTCTGCGGGTCGCCGTCGAGGATCACCGCGGCCGTCCGCACCGCCTCGTGCTCGTGCAGCGCCGCCTCGACCTCGCCGAGCTCGATGCGGTGGCCGCGCAGCTTGACCTGCCTGTCGTCGCGGCCGAGAAGCTCGAGCGTGCCGTCGTGGCGGATCCGCGCGCGGTCCCCGGTCCGGTAGAACCTGCCGTACAGGTCGTGATGCCCGAAGCGTTCCGCCGTCAGCTCGGGCCGGTTGAGGTAGCCCGCGCTCACCCCCGCACCCGCCACACACAGCTCGCCCGGCACGCCCGGCGGCAGCTCGCGGCCCGCGGCGTCGGTGACGAAGATCTGGGTGTTGGCCAGCGGCTCCCCGGCGGGGACCGGATCGAGCGGCGGCTCGCGCAGCTCGGCGGCGGTGGACCAGATGGTCGTCTCCGTCGGCCCGTAGACGTTGAACACCCGGCAGCCCAGCTCCAGCAGGTCCCTGGCCAGGGCGGCGGGCATCGGCTCGCCACCGCACAACACCGTGCGCCCGGCCAGCTCCTGCCCGGCTTCCGGCGCGATCAGCCGCCACGCGGTCGGCGTGGCCTGCACGACCTTGACGTCGGCCGCGGCGATCAGGTCCAGGAACCTGCCCGGCTGCAACTGGTCCTCGTCGGAGGCCACGACCACGGTGCCTCCAGAGGCCAGCGGCAACAGCAGTTCCAGCCAGGAGATGTCGAAAGAGGTGGTCGTGGACCACAGAACGCTCGTGGGCGCACCGAGCCGGTCGGTGAAGTCGAGCACCAGGTTCGTCAGGTTCCCGTGCGTGACCTGCACACCCTTGGGTCGCCCGGTGGAGCCGGAAGTGTAGATGACATAGGCGATATTTCCGGACTCGGGTGGTGCGGGTTGCCCCAGCGTGCCGGGCATCGGCGCGACCGGCGTCTCACCCGCCCACTGCGGCGTGCCCGCCGCGACGACCAGCCGCGCACCCGAGTCGGCCACCTGGTAGGCGAGGCGCGACTCCGGTTGCCGCACATCCAGCGGCAGGAACGCCGCTCCCACCTGCCACACGCCCAGCACCGCCGCCACCAGGTCCGCCGAGCGATCCAGGGCCAGGGCGACGACGTCACCGCGGCGTACCCCTCGCTCGCGCAGCAGGTCGCGGACCGCGGCCGCGCGCCCCAGCAGCTCGTCATACCTGATCTCGTGCCCGCCCTCGCGCACTGCCACGGCCGGGCCGGGCACGATGCGCTCGACCAGCGTGCCGGGCCAGGCGCGGCGCGTGTCGTTGACCCGGTCGAGCAACGCCCGGTCCGCCGGCGAGAGCACGTCCAGCACCCTGCCGCGCGCCGCCTGCCGCACCACCGCGGACATCCTGGCCACGAACGCCGCGATCTCGTCCTCGTCGTGCACCTCGGTGCTGTGCCCCATGCGGACGGTCAGCCGATCCGGCTCCTGGATGACATTGCACTGCATGTCCAGACGGCTGCGGTCGATGATGTCCTCGACGTAGCCAGGCACCTCCCCCTGGATGTGGACCTTCTCGTCGCTCCAGGGCCGGTAGTTGAACATGTGCCGGAACAGCGGGACCCGCCAGTCGTCCGTGCCGTGCCCGCGGCGGGTCAGCACCGCCTCCACCGAGGCGTCGGCGTGCTCGACCCCCTCCGCGAAAGCCTCCTCCACGCGCCTGGCGACCTGCTCGAAGTCGTCGTCCAGCTCGACGTGGACGCGCAGCGGCAGCGTGCTCACGGCGTAGCCGACGTGCTCGCGCTCCTCGCCCGTCCTGGTGCTGACCGGCATGCCGATCACCAGGTCCGGGCCGGCGCCGTGCCCGCGCAGCGTCAGCAGGAAGGCGGTGGCCAGCACGATGTTGCCGGTGGTGCGCAGCCTGGTCCGCAGCTCGTCCAGGGCGGCCACCGTCTCGGCGTCGACCCGCCACGAGCAGGTGTGGCCGGCGAACGTCGGATGGGCCGGCGAGTGCCTGCTGCCCGGCAGCACCATGGCGGCGGGGTCGACGCCGTCGAGCCGGTCCAGCCAGTAGCCGATCGACTCCTCCGACGGCTCCCCCGGCTCCAGCATCGGCGCCGGCCCCGCCAGCTCGGGCGGCAGCGCGCCGGACCCGGTCTGGCTGTCGTAGAAGCGGCCCAGCTCCTCCACCAGGAGTTGCAGGGAGATCCCGTCGACGATGATGTGGTGACCGACCAGGCACACCACGGTCCCGGCGCCGTCGGGCAGGGTGAAGTGTCCCACCCTGACGAGCAGGTCGCGGCCCAGGTCGAAGGGCTCGTCCAGGAAGGACTGCAGGTCAGCGACCAGCGTCTCCTCCGTCGTGGCCCGCGTCTCGACCTTCAGCTGGGCATCCTGGGGCGCGACCAGGTGCCTGACGGGTCTCCCGCCCACCACGGGGAACCGCAGGCGCAACGCCGGATGCCGCTTGACCAGCCGGTTCGCCGCGATCTGCAGCGGCAGCCTGCGCAGCGGCGTCTCGAACCTGAGCGCCACCGCCAGGTTCGACACGCCGCTGTCCGGCGCGAGCTGCTCCAGAACCCAGAAGGAGTACGGCACCGCCGACAGCGGACGCGGCTCCTCCACGGAGGCGGGCAGCTCCGGCTGCGGCCGCGGGATGGGGATGCGCTGCAGCGGGTGATCGGGATCGAGCGCGGCCCAGTCCACCCGGCCACCGCCCGTCCAGAACCTGGCCACGGCGGCCAGCAGCCCAGCGAGATCGCCCCCCACCCGGACCTCTGCTCCGGACGTCTCCTGCGCTCCGGGAGTCTCTTGTGCTCCTTGTGCTCCTTGTGCGAGGCCGGCGAGCGCCTCCTCCAGCGGAAGGTCGCTCGCGAGGAGGGCCGGGTCCGGGGCCTTCGCGCGGACGCCCCAGGCGGCGAGGGTGGCGGCCAGCCCGTAGGCGGTGGCGAAGGCGGGTGGCACCTCGACGCCGCGCGCTTCGAAGGCCTCTTCGCACACGTCCACGGCCTCGGTGAACACGCGCTCCACGCCGTACAGACCGGTCGCCTCATCGGGGAGGGACAGGCGGACCGGCTCCTGCTCGTAGGTGTGCTCGCGGCCCAGCGCGAGAGCGGCTTCCGCGGCGCTCCGGCAGACCACCGCACCTCTCACGGGGTGGTGGACGCGTCCCTGCTGCAGGGTGCCCGCCGCGTCGGCGTAGCGATCCTCCGGCAGCCCGGCGAAGAAGCCGGCCAGGCTCCGCCGTACCGCCTCGGCCTCTTCGCGGGTGCGGCCGGACCACACCACCACGCGCGGGCGGCCGTCGCCCGGAGCGTGCACCGGCGGATAGCCCTCCTCGACCTCGAGGTCGTCGGGCCAGATCACCCGGTGCACCAGGTCGCCGTCGAGCAGCGCCCGGTCGAGGAGCCGCAGGACCAGGGTGCCGCGCAACGTACCCGGCGGCAGCTCGCCGGCGTCGGTCACGGCCAGCTCGCACTCCCCGGCCAGCAGCGCCGCACAGGCCTTGCCCACTCCGCCGTACAGCCGGACGACCTGTGCCCCAGGATCGTGTCCGGCCTCCTCGGCCGCCCCCACCTCCTGCGGGAAACGCCCCACCGCGATCACGGCGATGGGCTGTTCGTGAGAGGTCACCGACCGTCCTCACGGATCCTGGCCCGCACATCGCGGCGGCTGCCGCCCAGCGGACGCCGACGGGCGCCGTCCTGCCTGGCGGGCGCCTGGCCCTGTGCGATCAGGTGCGAGAGGGCACGCAGATTCGGGTGGGTGAACATCGCGGTGACCGGCAGGCTCACGCCCAGTGTGCTGGTGATCTCCTCGTGCAGCTCGACCAGGGCGAGCGAGTCGAGACCAGCTTCGAAGAAGTTGAGCTCGGGATCGAGAGCGCGGCCTAACCTTCGCTCCACGAGAGATGCAACAGCGTCAGCCTGGGTCATCCGGCGTCCTTCGGTCTCGCCTGCGATCGAACGGGGTCGCCGTTCGCCTGCCAGCATCCTTCCGGAGCGCCGTAATCCACCACAACCCCGTATTTTCCGGGATTTCAGGGCCGCGCGCATGGCTCCGGAGCCCTGACAGGCTCCTGCCTGACGATCTTGATGTCGTCGCCGACGCCTGCGACCGTCGCGAGGGCCGCTTCCCTGCCACCGGGCATCCAGCACTCGGCGGGAATCCAACCGCTCAGGCCGGTAGAAGCCAAGCGCGCCCTGCAGGTTCGAACCTGCGACCGTCGGATTAGAAGTGGACCGCTGTTTCTTCACAGGACAGCACGCCGACCTGCGACGATGTCGCTGTTTCCTCCCGGGAGACGGGGAGTGTTCCGCGCATGTTCCGGATCATGCTGTCGCTGTACATGGTCAGAGAGTTCTCGTCCGACCTGTGCCTGGATACCCAGTGGGCCGGGGGCTGAGGAACGAAGCCCTGGACCGTCGATCGCCACAACCCCGTACGGCGGCCAGCCCCAACCAGGCGATCGGGAGTCCCTCACCTCTACGGCGGCCTCAAAGCTTGAACCAAACCGCATTAGCAGCTCGCGTCTTGGCCGTTCCGGGCCGTCTCATATGGACCGATGCGGCTGGGCGGTCTTGGCGGAACGGGATGGTACGGCGCAGAACTGCAACCCATAGCGATCAAATGGGGGAGCCTACGAGGCGGCGGCCGTGACCATATGATCATCTTGGGTCCGATCTCTCGCTCCCTGAAATTCTCGGCTTCGTTGTCCCCGGACTGTTCATCTGCGGCCTCGTCTTGTGGGCGGTGGGCATGCTCCGAGTCGTCAGACAGCGTCGCGCACTCCGATACACAGACCGGTTCAGAGCCGAGGAGCTCACTGGGCGCGTCCGTCAGCTCAAGGTCCGCGGGTATGAGGAGCAAGCAATCCAGCTTGTTCAAGTCGAACTCGGTATGCCAGTGAACGCGGCCCGCTCCTGGGTCAGGTCCATCTGAGGCAGAAGGGTGTTGACAGCGGTCGGACGTACAAAATAGTGGCATGTCTCATAACGCATTGGAGCTGACGTACCGCTTGCAAAGACGCATGCCGATCACGCTCCATCAGGGCAAACACGTCTCAGCGCACTGATCGCCTCCACCGCGTCTCCCGCTCTTCCCTCTTGTTTCCCGCCCCATCGGGCACGCAACGGGTACGGCCGCAAGCCACGTCACAGGCAGAACCAGCAGTAGAGCAGCTGATCGTTTTCTCTCGCGCGACGCGCCAAGCCGACAAGATCCTTGGTGAGCGACAGCATGTACCCGTCGTCATCGTCGGTGAAGTGGGAGAACTCCTCGATGGCTGCCCACTGCTCCGCCAGCGTCGGCAGGCGGGCGTCGTCCACATCGGCGAGCATGTCTCGAGCCTGCGCCGGCAGCTCCATGATGGCGGGCCCTTCCAGGTACGGGGAGTCCTCGGGGAGGGCATCCCACTCCTCGTCGCTTCGTGGTGCCCCCTCCGGAGGTGGATACAGCACCACCGTCTCGACCAGCCCCACGGAATAGTCGACTTGGCCGGCGAACGCGACGAGCTGACCCAGGACCACTTGAGGGTCGATCCACTTGGTCACCACCACATCGAACTCCGGGACTCCACGCGAGGCATCGGTGACCTCGCGGAAATGCTCAGGCTGGACGGTCGCCGCAGCACGGTCCGCGGCGCGGTAGTACTCATAGAAGACACCCACGTAAGCGCTCCTGTCCGGGGTCCATGGCGACATGGCCGCCCTCTGGCAGGTGGACACGCTAGGGCATGCGACTGACATGACGAGCAGGGAGCCTCACTGGAGGCGAACGCACCTTCCGTAGCCGGTGGCGGACATCGGCTGAGCCTGTTTGGGGGGCGCGCCTTAACTCGCAGGCAGGGTGAGACCGGAAGGCTGTAAAACCGTCGGCTCAGCCTACGCAAGTTCGAACCTTGCACCTGCCACACCAGCAGAGAGATGCCCTTCACCAGCGAAAACGCGGTGAGGAGCCTCTCTCGTTGATCGCCCGTGTGCCCGCGATTCCCCCTGTGTTCCCGTGGCATCTGGCACGGATCTGGCACGGCGATCATTCGTCGATTCGCCGTGCGGACGCACGCACCCCTCCCGCAGGATCTTCCCGCCACTGCCGTCCCTCCCGCCCGGGGAGCGGTCCTTGGTCTGCTCATCGTCCTGGGCGACGGGTCGAGTTGGCCCGCCTCAGCTACCGACGACGCAATGCTTGTCCTGATCACCTTCAAAGGCGGGTCTACGTCCACGCTGAGCGGCCTGGTCTCGCAAACCCGAAAGCCGGTGTTCGAGGGCGGAAATCTGAAGGCTGTGCAACTGCGTAGGCTCATCGCCTCAAGGTCGGAGTGGGAGTGTAGCGATGAGACTGTTCAGGACCCGTAAGTCGTCGTGCCGGTGCAGGCCACAGTGGCCAGCTCTGGTGACGGAGATGAACGGGTATGCCATACCGTGCCTACCAGACGAGCACGGCAGTCCGTTCACCTCCCTCGGCGGTCTAGCGGCACGATGCGGCGAGTGCGGCGCGATCTACCCGGGAAGCTTCATCATCGAACCGGATACGCCACCCCCGTTCGAGTGGGCTCGCGAGCCGAAGGTCACCCTGTGCTCCTGCGAGCCGCGATGGCCGCAACTGATGGTCATGCTGGACGGACAGTGGTACCTCGGTTACCCCGGCTCGGGCGGACAACTGGTCGTCGACGGTGCGACAGAAGAAGCCTTCTGCCGCATCTGTGGGGCCTACTTCCTGGGAGAGATGGTGGTCGATCTCGACGACAGATCACACCTTGTAGATTCAGACGAGACGTAGCCGGTGTAGGGCGCCGCGTCGCGCTTGCTTGGCGAGCCAGGCCTGAAGAGAAAGGCCCGTCCATCGCCTCACCAAAGATCGAAAGCCCAGGCCGTTGACCTGGGCTTTCGCATTGTGGAGCCTAGCGGATTCGAACCGCTGACAGCTCGGGAGGTCGGCGTCCAGGACAGTTGCACCTGGACCAACACCCTTCCCTGGTCTTCTTCGAACGCGCTGCAACGGCGGTGAACTGCAACCCAAACTGCAACCCAAACTGCAACCCTGGCCGCACGCTGTGAGCACGTCCGCCACGGTGCTCAGTGGGCCAGGGCTGAGGAACGAAGCCCTGGCCCGTCGATCGCCCCCAGCCACCTTCGTCGGCCGGCCAACAGCAGGCGATCGTAAGGGCAGCATATGTGCGACCCCATGTGGCCCGGCCGGTGTGGTGGCTTGGACCGTAGCTGTCGGACACCTCCAACTGCTTCGCGTGGCAGCAAACTCCCGCTGTTGCCCGTGCCACCCTTTCGATACCTTCCGTATCTACAACAACCATGTAGGCGGTCACCGCTGAGGCGGCGACTATTCCTCATCGCTGCACCGCCCCGAGAGTCCCTGGAGTCAAAGACCTATGAATGGCCTTGCGAGAACCTGTGCAGTCTTCACCGCGGGTGTCGCCTTAGCTGCCTCATTGACTGGCTGTGGAGCAATGTGCGAGGCACAGGCGAAGCAGGAGATCAACGAGTTAAAGCAGATCGTGTCAGGACTTCTTCCGCGGCCTATCGCTGATACTGTCATGGAAGAGGATGACTGTGACTCCGGAAGTGGCGGTTCCCTTGTCTTCAGAGCAGATCACACGATGACTAGCGAGCAGATATTCGAGGAGTTTCTCGCCAAGGAGTGGAGCCGGATCGATGATCCCGAGGATGGGTGCTTCCGTTGCGTCGACGGGCTCGACGGCGTAAGTACAGAGTTGGATGGCCGTAAGGTCTACCTGAAGATCAGCAACTCGGAGGATGGCTCCATGGCTATCTTGGCGGCGTTTGCATAATGTGCGGCGGCGCGTGCGTCGCCGCCTTGATACCTAACAGATCAATTCGGCAATGCAGCAGAGTGGCCGCAAGTCGATCAATCGAGCAGTTCCGGACGGCGGCTCGTGAGGGCTCGACGGGCTGTCACGAATCGTTCGTGGAACTCTTCGGCAAGTGCTTCGCGGCGGTAGCGCTGGCGTAGTACGCGGTCGAGGTCCGCGGCGCGATTGACCAAATCAGTGAGGGACCGGCGGTCGATGTCGAAGGCGGCCATGCCATTCTCGACTGCTGCGTCGAGGTCGCCGCGTCGGGCGTGGACGATGCCGAGGTCTATGTGGGCGTCGGCGACGCGCATGGGGGCGTTGGACGTGCCGTCAGGTCGGGTGTGCATCTGGATCGTCTCGCGAGCGTGTTCCTCGGCGCGGTCGTCGTCGGCAAGCCAGGTATAACAGGTGGCGGCATAGAAGACCCACTTGGCGTGGTCGAACACGAAGTGGTGATCTGGGTTGTCGGGCATGGGTAGGTGGCCGAGGACTTCGGCGCCGCGTGTCAGCGCGCGATCTGCCTCACGGCGGTCACCGATGCGAGCCAGGCCGCGGGCTTCCTGCAAGGTGAGCTGCACCATGGCGCTGGTCTGGCCAGCGACGGCCTGGCCCATGCGGGCGGCGGTCACCACGTCCTCATAGCGGCCTTCGACCAGAGCGAACCAAGCTGACATCTCGTGCGCCCATCCCATGAGTTCGCCGTGTCCGACCTGGCGGCCCATGTCGAAGGCGGCTCGCCGCGCGGTCTCGGCTTCCTCTCGCTCGCCCAGGTCGTAGTGCACGCACCCCAGTAGGGTCGTGAGCCATCCTGTGATGACCAGCAGTTCGCGGTGTTGGTCGAGGGTGATGCGTCCGGCAAGCAGCCGGTTGACTTGGGCAAGGCGCTTCTGCGTGCGGTCTCGCAGCGTCGCGGCTGGCACGACCGGATAGGCGCGACAGAGCAGATCGACGGCCTCGGCGAGAGCTTCCAAGGTGCCGGTGCCGACGTCGGATGCCTGGAGTTGCTGGGCGAGTTCCATGGTGCCGTACAGGTCGGCCTCGGCCCGTAGGGCGTCCATCGGCAGGATGGCCGTCGCCTCGATCAGGCGGCTGCCCGTCTGCCTGGTCTGCGAGAACCCCAGCGCCTCCGGCTGCAAACCCGTGAGTTGTGTCAGTGCCAGCCGGTACGGCGAGCGTGGCCAGCGAACTTCCCCGGCTTCCCACCGTCGAATGCGCTCCTCGTCACAGGTCAGGCGTTCCGCAATGCCGATTTGTGTGCTGTTAATTCGGTCGGCCATTTCGGCGCGCGTGAGCTGGTGTTCATTGCGCCATGCGCGGAGTTGGACATTGGGAATGTTCTCGGGCATCTGCGGGCCTTCCTCCCGGCTGGGGGCTCAAGAGGGGGAATAGAGGGGGGCCAGTCGGGGGTCCTGCGTTTCTCCTTTTGACGGTGGACTCGCCATCAACCGACAAGGTACGTGAAGCGGCCTCCCGACACAGGGAACGCCGGATGAATCGAGGAGATGGCGACGGTGACCCGGCCAGACGAGAACAGCGAGGCAAGGCCCTGCCGTGCGTGTCGGGGACGCGGTTACAAGCTCAAGAGCTCACGCCGCTTTCTCCTGATCGACGCCGGCGGGGAGGAGGCGGAACGGAGTGAGGAGCGCAAGTGTCTCGACTGCCTCGGCGACGGCCAGGGCGAAGGGAGCGGGAGATGAACTCGGTCATGCAGGCGGCCATGGCCGGCCTCGCGCAGCAGGACGAGGCGAACGCCTTGATCCGGCTGCGCGACCGGCTCGCGAGTCGTGGTGTCAACGCGGAGCTGCGCGACAACAACACCGCCCTGATGGTGCATCGGCCTGAGCCGGGGCTGCCGGTGTGGGTGTTCGTCGGCTACGGCGGCGCGTACTACTCCTGGCAGAGCGCTGTGACTGCCTGCCGGGCCTTTTCCTGGACGGCTCGCGTTTACCGCAGTGGCGTGGACAGGCGGCGCTCGGCCAGGTTACTCTCAAACTTGGTAAAACAACCTGTCGGGTGTTGGACGGTCAGAATGTCGCTTGAGTCCGTGCCGCCGAAGTATGCGCAGCTTGTGCAGGCCCTTCAACGGCGTATCGAGGCGGGAACCTACCCGCCCGGCTCCATGCTCCCCAGTGAGCACCAGCTCATCCAGGAGTTCGGCGTCTCCCGCCCAACGGTCGTGGCGGCGCTGCGGGTGCTGCGTGAGCAGGGCTGGATCGAGTCCCAGCAGGGCAAGGGCCGCTTCGTTCGGGGCCGTCCCGCGATGGCGACGGTGGAGTCCAACCGTCCCGGGCAGGCGTACCTGACCAATCCGGAGACGGACGCCCCCGGCGAGTTGGTCGAGGCCGGCGCGGTGGCGCTGCCCAACCGGGTGGCGGCGTTGCTGGATGCGGAGCCCAAGAGCAAGGCTTTCCTGCGCCGGCGGCTGGTCACTCGTGAGGGCGAGCCGAGTGAGCTGGTCTCGCTGTGGCTGCCGTTGGAGCTGTCCGAGGGTACGGACCTGACCAGCGGCGAGCCGTTGCCGCAGGGCATCCGGCAACATCTCCAGTCACGCAAGGGCGTCCGCTTCGATCACATCATGGAGCAGATCACCGCCCGCATGCCCACCGCCCATGAGGTCAAGCAACTCGGCATGCCGAAGAACGTGCCACTGCTGGCCGTCTTCGGCGCGGTCCGGGATGCCTCCGGCCGTCCGCTCGTCGTGGCGGAGGTGCTTCTGCCTGCCGACCGGCATGAGCTGGAAGATGCCTACCCGATCTCGTAGGGGCCGAGCACGACTTCGGTGATCGCGCACGTGATGCGGAGGACCGTCTTGGCCGTGCGAATGACCGGTCGATCAAGATCTATCGCTCGATAAGGGTGTGCCACTGTGCAGCGACTTGCGCTCTTTGATCTGGACAACACAATCGTGGACAGGGCTGCGGGTTTCCGACTCTGGGCGCAGGAGTTTTGTGCGCGACACGAGCTCTCCCCGCGTGAGGTCGATTGGATGGTGGAGGCCGACGGAGACGGTCTTACGCCGAAGGAAACCTTCTTCGCTCGGGTACGAGAGCGGTTCATGCTGGCTGACTCGGTGACGACACTGTGGGCGGCGTATCGCGAACGCCATCCGGCCTTGATCCCGGCCTGCAATGGTGCCCTCATCGGTCTCGCCCGGCTGCGGCAGGCGGGCTGGAAGGTCGGATTGATCACCAACGGCTTCGCTGCTACGCAGACCAGCACGATCATCCTGAGCGGCGTTGTCCAGTACGTTGACGGTTGGGCGATCTCCGGAGCAGAAGGAGTTCGCAAGCCAGAGCGCCGGCTGTTCGAGATCGCGGCCGAGCGATGCGGTGCGACGTTGGCAGGCGGTGGCTGGATGATCGGAGACAGCGCCGCTGCGGACGTCGGCGGTGGTAAGACCGCGGGCCTGAGAACAGTGTGGATTGATCGCGGTCGCTCATGGCCGCATGACATGAGCGAGCCTGATCACGTCGTAGCCGATGCCGCCGAGGCGGTCGCCGTTCTCCTCGCCGCGGCCGCAGAGGGAGTCTCACAGCAACCCAGTAGAGGCAACACAGGGCCTATCCGAACGGTGACAGGCTCCTCCCCTCGGCACAGTCACTTGACGTAGCAAGCTTAGCGGCCTACCCACAGAGCATCACTTGATAGGTCAAGTGTCTGACATCCAAGAAGGGGGCCGTCATGGCTCTGCAAGGTCCCATCCCCGTCACCTTCGCCATGGTCTTCCCGCACGGCTGCTACATCGTGGGCGAGGTCGAGCCCGTCAAGGACTTCGACGCCTCCGCCGGCGGCCGGTTCGTGCAGGCCCGCGACAAGCAGACCGGTGAGCTGGTCTGGCAGGTCGCGGTCATGGACGGTGACCCGACCCTCAAGCCCGCTCAGAAGACCGTCGCGGTCAAGATCCTCGCCCCGGTGCAGCCGGTTCCGCCGTCGCCCATGCCGGGGCTGCCGTTCACGCCGGTCGAGTTCAACGCCATCTCCGTCACGCCGTACGTCAACGCCGCCGGCCGACTCGCCTACTCGATCAAGGTCCGCGAGATGCAGGCTCCCAGTCAGACCACACCGGCCGCTCCGACCAAGGCTCCGGCCGGAAAGGACGCCGCCTGATGACCCGCCGCCGAACGAGCGGGACACGGCGTGGACGTGATGCTTCGCGTCTACGCCAAGTGCATCGACGGCCAACGAGACGTCGCCAACCGGCGCATCCTCGATGCCCCCGCGGCGTGACCAGAAGCCACAGCAGGACCCCGGGACACCTCGGGGTCCTTTCGCCGTTCCAGGGCTCGAAACCGCCGCGCCGACCTGGGGAAACGCGCCTGCGAGCATTCCGCGTATGTTCCGCGACCACTGGCACAGGGCTGCCTCCGGCGGCCTCCGCCTGCCTGCCGCACAAGCATCGCGATCATGAAAAAGACCAGGTCAACCCGTAGATTGCCTGGTCCGGTAAGCGCGCCCTGCAGGATTCGAACCTGCGACCGTCGGATTAGAAGTCCGGTGCTCTATCCAGCTGAGCTAAGGGCGCTCCCGCCTTATTGTGCATGATCCGGGGACCTCTCATGCACACGTTTTCCCCGTGTTCGTCCACCCAACCTGGCGACCCAGGGGAATGTTGCCGTCCGAAATGGCAGGCGAGGGCCGTACATATGGGTCTAAGCTGTCGTGGCATGGTCGCGACGCTCCTGCACGAGATCCCCTTGCAGGGCGGGGACGTGACCGACGGGGTGGTGCGCGTGGGCGAGACCGTGCGCAGGCCCGCCGGACCGTTCACCCCCGCCGTTCACTCCTTGCTGCGCCACCTTGAGGCCGCCGGGTTCGAGGGGGCGCCGCGGGTCGTAGGGATGGACGAGCTCGGGCGGGAGATCCTCACCTACGTCCCCGGCACCACGGGACTGCATGCCGTCACAGCCTCCGACGCCGCGCTGGTCGAGGTCGCCGGGTTGTTACGGGAGCTGCACGACGCGACCGCCGGGTTCCCGCTGGGTACGCGGGGCTGGCAGGCGGGGTCGAACGACGACTCCGAGCCCGAGATCGTGGGGCACTGCGACGTGACCCCGGACAACGTGGTCTTCCGCGACGGGTCCCCGCGGGCCTTCATCGACTTCGACCTGGCGCGGCCCACGACACGGCTGTTCGACGTGGTCACCACGCTCCGCCACTGGGCGCCCATCGCCGATCCCGTGGACTGTCCCGTGCTCCTGCGCGGGCTCGACGTGGGCGCGCGGCTGCGGCTGTTCTGCGACGCGTACGGCCTGCCGGCCCGCGACCGGCGGCGGTTGCTGGACCTGGCCCGGCTGCGCTTCCACCGGTCGTACGACGTGATGCGGGCCCGCGCGGCCACCGGCGGCGGCTGGGCGCGCATGTGGGCCGGCGGGGCCGGGCAGCGCATACGCCGGGCGGCGGCCTGGCTCGACTCCCATGAGGACTCCCTTCGTGCCCATCTGGTGTAGATCTGCTCGTGGTTCCCGCCAGGGAGCCCCCGATGGGGCCAGGCTGGCCGGGATCGCGGCCGGCGTCGTCGTCGACGCCGTGGTCGGGGATCCCCGCGCCGGGCATCCCGTCGCGCTGTTCGGGCGGGGCGCCGTCGCGCTGGAGCGACGCCTGTACGGCGACGCGCGCGTGAACGGCGTCGTCCACGTCGCCGTGTGCGTCGGTGGCGCCGTCGCGCTCGGCGTGGCGGCCGAGCGGGTGTCCCATCCGGTCGTCCGCGCCGTCCTGACGGCCGCCGCCACCTGGGCGGTGCTCGGCGGTACGACGCTGGCCCGCGAGGGCGAGCTCATGGCCGAGGCGCTGGAGGACGGCGACCTGGAACGTGCCCGTGCACGCCTGCCGCACCTGTGCGGGCGCGACCCGTCGGCGCTGGAGGCCCCCGAGCTGGCCCGCGCCACGGTCGAGTCGCTGGCCGAGAACACCTCCGACGCCGTCGTGGCCCCGCTCTTCTGGGGAGCGGTGGCGGGTGTGCCGGGGCTGCTGGCATACCGGGTGGTCAACACGCTGGACGCGATGGTGGGGCACCGGTCGCCGCGCTACGAGCGGTTCGGGTGGGCGGCGGCGCGGCTCGACGACGTGGCCAACTACGTCCCGGCCCGGATCACGGGCCTGCTGACCGTGCTCGCCGCCCCCGCCCCGCGACGGGCCCTGGCCGTCCTGGTACGCGACGGGCATCGGCATCCGAGCCCGAACGCGGGACGGTGCGAGGCTGCGTTCGCCGGGGCGCTCGGCGTCACGCTCGGCGGCGCGAACGTCTACGGCGGCAGGACCGAGCACCGCCCCACCATGGGCGACGGCCGCAAGCCAGGGGTGGGTGACGTGCGGCCCGCCGTCCGGCTCGCCCGCGTGGTCGGCTTCGCGGCGTCCGTCCTCGCCGTGGCGGCCGTCGCGGCCCGAGCATCACAAAAGCCGCGAAAGCGATAAAGGCGGCAAAACCTCTCAGAACGGAAGCGGTTCGCGTCGAAACCGCCCGGGCCGGGAGACGCTCAGGTCATGCGGCTCGCGTTCGTGAGAAACCAGAAGACCACCGCGATGATCAACGCGATGCCGATCACCGCTTTCAGCGTGCCGCCGTTCGACTGCCTTTTGACCGGTACGGCCCGCATCGAGTTGCGCCAGGCCTGACGTGCGGAAACCATCGACTGGAACCGGCGGCCCGCGACGAACAGCGCCAATGCCAGGATGATCAGTAAGAGGACGACACGGCCGTCGGAAGTGTCCACGCAGCGGCTCCTCTCGGCGTCCCGGGAAAGTCCCAGAAGAAATGCCCCCGCACATGTGGCCACCACAATACTCAGATAATGCGCTCTGGGAAGTAATCAATTATCCGGGTTAATGACGCGGCCGGATCAGGAGCGCGGGCAGCGCCGCCGGCACGATCTCCATGCGCAGCGACCGGACCCACACCGTCATCACCGCCCCGGCCATCCCGGCAGCTCGGCCGGCAGTAGACGCGCGCCGGAGGCTCAGCGCGAGCGTTCGACGCCGATCGTGATCTCCTTGCCGAGCCGGTGCCCGCCCAACAGCCCGAGGTCGTCGCCGCTCCAGAACCTGCCCGGGTCGTACCAGTTCGGCCGCCTGCCGCCCGGCAGCAGCCCCATCTCCTCGTACGTCACCGCCACCACCTCGGCGCAGTACGCGCTCTCCAGCCCCCGCTCGCCGGCGATCTTCACCGCGCGCTCCCGGATGATCTGGGGCAGGGACGGGAGGCGGCCGCGGGCCCAGCGGGCGGCGAGCCGGGCGGTGCTGGGGAACGGCGTGCCGTCCAGCCGGGCGACCACGCGCAGCGCAGCGTCCTCCATCTCGGGCGTCGCCTCGGGTTCGAGCTGGCGCAGCCAGGGGCGCTGGCCGTACCGGTCGGCCCAGACCGTGACGGCGTCGCGCAGGTCGTGCAGCTGCACCCCCCGCTGGTGGACGCCCGACCACAGGTCGGGCAGCGACCGGCCGAGTTCGGCGTGCCACATCATCGGCGGCATGTCCTCCACGACGATCGCCATGCCGACGTGGTTGACCGGGCTGTTGGTCATGGTCTGGATGGCGCGGTCGGGCACCGACCGGCCGCGGAAGACCCACAGATCGCCTGTCCTGGTGAGGGCGACGGCCTCGTCGAGAGTCAGCACATCGCTAGCCTAGGCACATGCGGTGGTGGAAGATACTCGGGCTGGCGGGGGTCGCGGGCGTCGCGGCCACGGGCGTGGCGATCGCGCGGGCGGAGCGGCGCCGCCGCGCCTACACCCCGGAGGAGATCAGGCAGCGGCTGCGTGAGCGCGTCGAGACGGCCGGGTCCGAAGCGGGCGGCGGGTCGGCCTGAGCGGCCACGGGGTGTGGACGGAGGCCGGCGACGGGTCAGCCTGAGGGCCGCAGGTCGTGGACGAAGGCCACGTCCGGGTAGGCCGGGTTGTCGTCGTAGCCCTGGATGCCGCCGAGGTAGGCGCGCTGGTAGGTGACGACCCAGGGCAGCGCGGCGGCGGCCTGCTCGTCGAGGATGCGGGCGGTCGCCTGCCGGAAGGCGCGCCCGGCGCCCGCCTTGTCGGTGACGGTGAGCCGCGGCAGCGTGTCGAGCAGCTCGTCGGTCTCCCGGTCGTCGAGGTAGGTGAGGTTGAACAGGACGGGGTTCCCGCTGTGGAAGACCTTGCCGAACCAGGAGTAGCCGTCGGCGTAGTCGGGCCACCAGTACATGACGAAGATGTCCTGGCCGCGCCGCTTGCCGAGGTCCCACTGGGCGTTCCACTGCATGGCCTTGGCGTCGAGGGTCACGTTGAGCGGCTTGAGCGTCTCGGCGAACCGGGTGGCGAGGAGCTTCTCGTCGGCGTCGCCCTCGGCGTAGGTGAGGGTGAGCCGCAGCGGCCGGCCGCCGGGGCCGTAGCCGGCCTGGCGCAGCAGCTCGGCCGCACCCGGCAGGTCCTGCCGGGGCTCGCGGCCGGGGACGTGCCCGGGCAGGCCCTCCGGCACGATGCCGCTGACGGGTGAGCCGGCCCCCCTGAGCCCCCTGATGATGCCCCGGTAGTCGACGGCCTTCTGCAGGGCGCGCCGCACGCGCACGTCGGCGGTCGGTCCCTCGGCGGTGTTGAAGAGCATCATCATCGTCTGGAACGACGGGCTGCGCGAGGTGCGGACGCCGGGCGTCCTCTTCGCGCGGGCGTACAGGCGGGGGTCGAGCCGCTCGACGAAGCTGGCCTCGCCGTGCAGCAGCATCCGCCAGGCCCGCTCGAGGTCGGGCACGACGCGGTACTTGACCGTGCGGTAGTGCGGGCCCGTCCAGCCTCCCCAGTAGCCGTCGTACGCGGTGAGCGTGAGCTCGTCCTCCTTGCCCTTCCGCCAGGTCTTGATTGTGTAGGGGCCGGAGCCCGCGTCCCGGCCGGCGCGCAGCCAGGCGCGCAGGTCGGGGGCCGCCTTGGTGTCGTAGACGTAGGCGGCGTAGCCGGAGGAGGCGACGAGGTCGAGCGGCGCGGGGTACTTGAGGGTGAAGGTGACGGTCAGCGGGTCGTCGACCTTGATGCTCTGGACGGCGTCCCAGATGTAGGAGGCGCCCTCGCCGAGCTTCACGGTCCGCTCGACGGACGCCTTGACGGCCGCCGCGTCGAGGGGCCTGCCGGTGTGGAAGGTCACGCCGGGGCGCAGGTTGAACGTCCACGTCCGGCCGTCCACGGAGGAGACCCAGGAGGTGGCCAGGCGGGGGGCGGCCTTGGCGGTCACCGGGTTCCACATCGTGAGCGTCTCGTAGACGTTCTGGAAGGCGATGATCTCGTTGGAGTAGGAGCTCGCCGGGTCCCACTCGGTGATCACGTCGAGGTTCTGCACGTGGACGAAGGCCGACTCGCCGCGCGGTGTCTGGCGTACCTCGACCGCGCCCGGCGCCGAGCCCTGGGTCGAGCACGCCGCGATGGACAGCAGCAGGGCGGCGGCCGCTGCGAGACGACGGCGCAACGCATCTCCCTCTGTGACCCGGTCTACCGCGAAACCTACTGGAAGATCATCATAGGGTGTCCAAAAGTCCCGAAAAATTAGGACTTCTAGAGATCGAATTGCTATTCTCATGCGTTGTCCCGTCCGGGGTTCACCAGCAGGGGACCAACCGGAAGAGGTGCCATGGGTCGCAGTCGCACGATCCGCGTGAAGATCATCGGCCTGCTGCTGGTTCCGCTCGCCTCGATGGTGGTGCTGTGGGGGGTCATCACCGCTGTGACCGCCACCGAGAGCCTGGAACTGCGGCAGTACAAGACGCTCTGGACCAATCTGCGCCTACCGGCCCACCAGCTCAACACCGAGCTTCAGCGCGAGCGCCTGGCCTCGGCACGGCTGCTGCGGGTGAAGAGCAACGCCAACGAGTCCGAGCTGGTCGCGCAGCGCTCGCGCACCGACGCGGCCAGGGAGCGGTTCAAGCAGCTTTCTGCCGCCTCGATGCACACCTCCGACCGGATCCACGCCCAGGTGGACGCGGTCCTCGCCCAGCTCGGCCGGCTCGAGCCGATCCGGGGCGAGATCGACGCGGGGCTGGCCGCGCGGCTGCACGTGATCGAGACGTACAACGGGATCACGGACTCCCTGTTCGGCCTGCACCGCAATGTCGCCTTCATCGACGACATCCCGATCTACGAGCAGTCGCGCGTCGTCGTGGACGTCTCGTACGCCCGGGAGCTGCTGACCAGGGAGCAGGCGCTCGCCGCCGGTCCGACCACGGCCGCCGAGCGGCGGCTGTTCACCCAGATCGTCGGCAATCGCCGCTTCCTGCTCGACCAGGCCCTCGGCGAGCTGGACCCGGGCCTGCGCGACACGCAGGTGTCCCTGATCACCTCCCCCGCGTACCAGCGGATGCGGATCATGGAGGACCAGATCATCGCGGGCGGCACCCCCGCGGGCTGGCTGAGCACCACCGAGGCGCTCAACAAGTCGTTCCAGGAGGCCCAGCTGCAGGCCAGCGCCCTGCTGTCGGGGCGGGCGGAGCCGGTCGCCGACGCGGTGCTGCGGCGCGCGTTCCTGCTGGCCGGCACCTGTTTCGTGCTGGTGATCGTGTCGATCGGGTTCTCGCTGCGGATGGGCAACCGGCTGTCGCGTGAGCTGGCCGCGCTGCGCCTGGCCGCCCTGGAGGTCTCCCGGGAACGGTTGCCGCAGGTCGTGGAGAAGCTGCGCCGCGGCGAGAAGGTCGAGGTGCCCGAGCTGTCGGTCACCAGCACCACGACCGAGATCGGCGACGTGGGCGAGGCGTTCTCCACGGTCCAGCAGACGGCCGTGGAGGCCGCCGTGGGCCAGGCGCAGCTCCGCGACGGCGTCGGCCACGTCTTCCGCAACCTGGCCCGGCGCAGCCAGACCCTGCTCCACCGCCAGCGCATCCAGCTGGAGGACATGCAGCACCGGGCCACCGAGCCGGAGGCCCTGGACGACCTGTTCCGCCTCGACCACCTGACCACCCGCATGCGCCGGCACGCGGAGGGCCTGATCATCCTGTCCGGCGCGACGCCGGGCCGCGGCTGGAGCAAGCCCGTGCCGCTGCTCGACGTCGTGCGCGGCGCCGCCGCGGAGGTCGAGGACTACCAGCGGGTCATCGTCGAGCCGATGCCGGGCCAGCGCCTCGCGGGCCCGGTCGTCGGCGACGTGATCCACCTGATCGCCGAGCTCATCGAGAACGCCACCGTCTACTCGCCGCCGCACACGCCGGTCCAGGTGCGCGGTGAGGTGGCGGCCCGCGGCTTCGCCCTGGAGGTGGAGGACCGCGGTCTCGGCATGAGCCCGGAGGACATGGCCGAACTCAACGCGCGGCTCGCCAGCCCGCCCGAGTTCGACCTGGCCGACAGCGACCAGCTCGGCCTTTTCGTCGTTTCCCGCCTGGCCGCCAGGCATGACATCCGCGTGACGTTGCGCGGTTCACCATATGGAGGGACCACCGCCATCGTGCTGATCCCGGCAGAACACGTGAGCGACCCGCCGGCCGAGCCGGAGGAGCGCGCCACGGACAAGGAACCCGCCAAGGAAGGCGCTCGTACCATCCGGGTGGTGCAGGGTGAGTGACGAGCGCTGGCTGGACGAGGACGCGGGTCCGATCGTCCCGGCCTACCTGCTGACCAAGGGCCGTACGGTGCCCGCGAGCGAGGCCATCGACCTCATTGCGGTCATCATCACGGCCGGCGGCCTCACCCCGCCCGTCGGGCTCGGGCCCGAGCATCTGATCATCATGCAGAAGTGCACCACGCCGACCCGCCTCGTGGACGTGGCGGCCGAGCTGGGCCTGCCCATCGGCGTGGTGCGCGTGCTGGTGGGTGACCTGCACGCGCAGCAGCTCGTGCAGGTCGAGCACCCGCCTCCCGCGCCGGACGCCAGCGTGCTGCTGGAGGTCATCAACGGCCTGCGGGCGCTGTGATCGCGGTGGCCCGGCGGTTGAGCAGCCCGAACACGGCCGCGAAGACCGCCGCCACCAGACTTCCCGCGGCGGCGGTGGCGAACACCCACTGGTAGCCGTGCTCGCCTGGCAGCGCGGCCAGGATCGCGGCGATGACCGCGCCCGCCGTGCTGCCGCCCACGATCCGCACCAGCGCGTTCACCCCGGCCGCGGCGGCCGTCCTGGCCGGGTCCACGTGCTCCACGGCCATCGTCCCCAGAGCGGCGTAGCCGACGCCGAGGCCCACGCCGAGCAGCGAGGTGGCCACGTAGACGTCCGCCGGGGCGCCGTGCCGGACGACCAGCCACAGCCCGGCCAGGGCCACGGCCGCCGAGCCGGAGGCGACCATCGACGAGGCCGAGAAGCGGCGCATGAACCGGCCGGCGAACAGCGAGATCACCAGCATGAACAGCGTGCTGGGCAGCAGGTAGAGGCCGACCTGGAGGGTGGTGGCGCCGAAGCCGTAGCCGGGGGCCTGGGTGAAGCCGGAGATGCCGGTCATGCAGGTGAAGAACGCGAAGCCGAGCAGCATGGAGGCGACCGTCGCGCCGACCGTGCCGCGCTGGGTCAGCATCGCCATGTCGACCAGCGGTTCGCGTACGCGCCGCTCGACGGCCACCCAGGTGAGCGCGGTCACCAGCGCGACAGCGAACAGGCCGAGCACCCGGGGCGAGGTCCAGCCCCACGAGCCGCCCTGGGTGATGCCGAGCAGCAGCGCGACGAGCCAGACGGTCAGCAGCGCGGCGCCGAGCAGGTCGGGGCGTCCGCCGCCGGAGGGGGCGCGGTCGCGCACCAGGAGCGCGACCAGCGCCCCGGCGACCACGGCGATCGCCCCGGTCACCCAGAACAGCACGTGGTAGTCGCCGGCCACGAGCCCGGCCAGGATCATGCCGCCCCCGCTGCCGAAGCCCATGGTGGCGCTCAGCACGCCGATGCCGGTGGCCAGCTGCCTCGGCGGCAGTGACTCGCGCACCACCCCGATCGACAGCGGCACCAGCGCGGCCACGAACCCCTGGAGGATCCTGGCCACGATCAGCCAGGTCAGCGAGGTGGACAGTGCGCCCAGCACCGACCCGGCCAGCAGCAGGCCGATCGCGCCGAGGATCATCGGCCGCCTGCCGTACATGTCGCCGAACCTCGACAACAGCGGCGTGGCCACCGCGCTCACCAGCAGGCTGATCGTCAAAGTCCAGCTCACGGCCGTCAATGAGGCGTGCAGCTCGCGTTGCAGGACGGGCAGCAACGGGACGACGGCGGTGTTCTGCAGCGCCGCGATGGACGCCGCGAAGGCCAGCGAGACCACGGCCGGCCACGGGTTGCGCGCGGTGGTCTCCCCCGGGGACGGGGGTGCGGCGAGTGTCGCCATGAGAGCTCCTTTGGATAACTTAGGTAAGTAACCGAGGTGCCGACTATACATACGTAAGTTAGGTAAGTAAATGTCAAAGGACGCAGACCTGCAGACGACCGTGGCGTCGTTCCGGCGCCTCGTGACCACCCTCAACCGCGCCAAGACGCACGAGCGGCTGACCGCGGCCGCCGGCGTCCGGCTGGACCGGCCGGACGTGCAGGTCCTCGCCTACCTGCTGGACGCGGACGAGCCGCGCCGGATCGGCGCGATCGCGGAGGGGCTCCAGGTGGAGAGCCCGCACGTGACGCGGCACGTGTCCGCGCTGGAGAAGCGCGGGCTGCTGGAACGGGTGCGCGACCCCGACGACGGCCGGGCCTGGCGGATCGCGCTCACGCCCGCCGGGACCAAGGCCGCGGAGAGCTGCCGCCAGGTCACGATGGACTGGTTCACCGCCGCGCTCGCCGAGTGGCCGGAGGCCGACCGCGCCGAGCTGGCGCGGCTGATCTCCCGGCTCTCGGAGGACGTGTACGTGCAGCTGCGCGACGAGTTCTCCGGCACGTCCCCGTCCCGGTAAGGCCGGCCTGGGCGGCCCGGCGGAGTCCTGCCGGGTCCTCAGGCGCGCGGGTTCTCAGGCGAGCAGGTCCTCGGCGCGGTGGCAGGCGGCGCGGCGCCCCTCCCCCACCTCCCGCGGCTCAGGCGGCCGCTCGCAGGCGGCCACGGCCAGCGGGCAGCGCAGCCGGAACGGGCACCCGGTCGCGGCCGGTCGCGCCTCGGTGCGCCCGCGCGCTCGGGGCGGCTCGCCGCCCAGCTTCGGCACGGCGTCGCGCAGGGCCAGCG
>NZ_JBFAIA010000115.1:0-26655 GCF_040654455.1 Nonomuraea sp. NPDC050691 | reverse complement strand
TCGCGGAAGCCGTAGACGGTGTAGACGTTCTCGCCGACCGCGATCGGCACGTCCACCGACCGGCGCAGCTCCACGTGCGCGCCCCTCGCCGGGCCGGCGCCCCTTGTCAACCTACCGCTTGGTTGCTTGAGTGGTGAGGCGCAGGGCCACCGGCGAGAGGACGAGCGGTGACGGATCATCCGGTCAGCCACGCCATCGAGCATCCCGTCAACGACGCCATCGACCTCACCAGCGGCGCCTTCTGGGGCCGCGACCCGCACGAGGAGCTCCGCTGGATGCGGGAGAACGCCCCGGTCTACTGGGACGGACGGGTGTGGGGCGTCGCGTCCTACCGCGACGTCCGCCAGGTCTCCCTGAACCCGCGCGCCTTCTCCAGCGCGCAGGGCATCCGGCCGGACTCCGGCCCCCTGCCCATGATGATCGACATGGACGATCCGGCGCACCTCCTGCGCCGCCGGCTCGTCAGCCGGGGCTTCACGCCGCGCCGCGTGGCGGCCCAGGCCGAGCGGATCGGGCGGCTGTGCGACCAGATCCTCGACCGGGTGTGCGAGCGCGGGGAGTGCGACTTCGTCTGGGACGTCGCCGCGCCGCTCCCGCTGATCGTCATCGGCGACGCCCTCGGTGTGGCCCCCGAGGACCGCGACGCGCTGATGCGCTGGTCCGACGACATGCTGCGCGGCCTGGTCGGGCAGTCCGACAGTGAGCTGCTCGTCCGGGCCGGCGAGGCGTTCGAGCAGTACGAGGCGTACGCGACCCGGGTGATCGGCGACCGGCGCGCCTGCCCCCGCGACGACCTCATCAGCACCCTCGTGCACGCGGAGGTGGACGGCGAGCGCCTCGGCCTCGACTCGCTGCTCTACGAGTGCCTGCTCATCCTCATCGGCGGCGACGAGACCACCCGCCACGTCCTGTCCGGAGGCGTGTACCAGCTCCTCCTCCACCCCGGCCAGCGCCGCGCCCTGGCCGACGACCCGTCCCGCGTCCCGGCGGCGGTCGAGGAGATGCTGCGCTGGGTCTCGCCGATCAAGAACATGAACCGCACCGTCGTCGCGGACACCGAGCTGGGCGGCCAGCGCCTGCGCGCGGGCGACCAGGTGCTGCTGCTCTACCCGTCGGCCAACCGCGACGAGGCGGTGTTCGCCGACCCGTACCGCTTCGACGTGGCCCGCACCCCGAACGACCACATCGCCTTCGGCTTCGGCAGCCACTTCTGCCTGGGCAACAGCCTGGCCCGGCTGGAGGTCCGGACCATGGTCGAGCGGCTGCTGCGGCGGATGCCCGACATGGAGCCGGTCGGCTCGGGGGAGCCGGCGAGCCGTCCGGCCAACTTCATCTCCGGGTACGAGTCGATGCCGGTGCGCTTCACCCCGTCTGCCCCAGTCGGCGCATAAGGCGGAGCATGAGTTGCATCCTGCGCCGTGTCCCGGAAGGATGCAAAATCTGCGCAAGCGGGCGAATGGGGGAAGTATGCGGGGACTTGTCGCTGGCCTCACGGTGTTCACCACGGCGGCCGCGCTCGCCGCCTGTGCGCCCGTCAGCGCGCCCGCCGCCGCACCGATGGCCTCCTACCTGGTCTTCTACGCGGGCGGGCGCAAGGGGGACGCCGGCTCCGCCGTGGAACGCGCGGGCGGCAAGGCCGTCGGCGGCGACACCAGGCTCGGCTACCTCATCGCCGAGGGCGGGGGAGACGCCTTCGTCGACGCGGTGGGCGACGACCCGGCCGTCGTCGGCGTGTCCACCGACCGGGCGATCGGCTACGCCTCGTCCACCGGCGCCTCCTGGCGCGGCTTCTCCTCCGCCCTCACCGGCCCTGTCACCCACGCGGGCGGGGCGAGCCGCGTCACCCCGCGGGCCTTCCCCGACGGGCCGTCGATCGCGACCGGCGATGCCTCCGGCGAGCCGCTGGCCTCCCGCCAGTGGGACATGCGGATGATCGGCGCCGACAAGGCGCACGCCAAGACCAACGGCAGCGGCAAGGTGCTCGTCGGCATCATCGACACCGGCGTCGACGGCACCCACCCCGACATCGCCCCGAACTTCGACCGCGCCCTCAGCCGCAACTTCGTCACCGACCGGCCCAAGGACGAGAACGGCGACACCCTCGACGGCCCCTGCGAGGTCAGCGGCTGCAAGGACCCCGCCGACCGCGACGACGACGGCCACGGCACCCACGTCGCCAGCACCATCGGCTCGCCGATCAACGGCATCGGAATCGCCGGCGTCGCCCCCGGCGTCCGCCTGGTCAACATCCGGGCCGGCCAGGACTCCGGGTACTTCTTCCTCAAGGCCAGCCTCGACGCGCTCACCTATGCCGGGGACATCGGCGTGGACGTCGTCAACATGAGCTACTACGTGGACCCGTGGCTGTTCAACTGCGCCCACAACAAGGCCGACAGCAAGAAGCAGCAGCTCGAGCAGCGCGCCATCATCACCGGCATGCAGCGGGCCCTGGACTACGCCCGCAAGAGGGGCGTCACGCTCGTCTCCGCCCTCGGCAACGGCGCGACCGACCTCGGCAAGCCCAAGCTCGACAAGGACAGCCCCGGCTACCCGCGCGGCGAGGAGAAGATCCGCAAGGTCGGCAACTCCTGCATCAACGTGCCCGCCGAGTCCAGGGGCGTCATCTCCGTCTCCTCCGTCGGCCCGTCCGGCCGCAAGGCCATCTACAGCGACTACGGGACCGAGCAGACCGACCTGGCGGCGCCCGGCGGCGACACGCTCGACGGCAAGGGCACCTCGGCCACCCGCGGCATCCTCGCCGCCGCCCCCGAGTCGGTGCTGCGCACCGCCGGCAAGCTCGACGGCTCGGGCAAGCCCAAGTCCTCCGAGGTCGTCCGCGACTGCTCCAAGGGCGCGTGCTCGTACTACCAGTACCTGGAGGGCACCTCCATGGCCGCGCCCCACGCCACCGGCGTCGCGGCCCTGCTCGTCAGCCGCTTCGGCAAGCCCGGCAAGGGCGGCCTCCAGCTCGCCCCCGCCGAGACGGAGCGGCTGCTCTACGGCACCGCCCGGCACAAGGCCTGTCCCAGGCCCCGCGCGTACGTCTACAAGGTGTACGGCGAGAGCGAGACGCAGACCTGCGAGGGCGGCAAGTCCGACAACGGCTTCTACGGCCACGGCATCGTCAACGCGCTGAAGGCGGCTACCGTGAAGAGGTGATGTACCGCCTGGTCGCGGACCTGGCGATGGTGGTGCACTTCGCCTTCCTCGCCTACCTCGTCGTGGGCGGGTTCCTGGCCTGGCGGTGGAGGCGGACGACGTGGGCCCACGTGGCCGTCGTATGCTGGGCACTGCTGTCCGTCGTCGCGGGTGTCGAATGCCCGCTGACGGTCCTGGAAGACTGGGGCCGCCGCGGGGCCGGCCTGCCGGCTCTGCCTCCCAGCGGCTTCATCGACCACTACATCGAGGGAGTCATCTACCCGGAGCAGTGCACCGGCGTGGTCCGCGTGGCCCTTGCGGCCGTGATCGCGGTGAGCTACGGCGGGTACCTTCTCCGTCGTCCGTGACTGCCAAGTGGTCTGTACCAATTAAGGTAGGACTCGTGACTCGTCGCGCGAAAATCGTCTGCACTCTAGGCCCCGCCACATCGTCCCCTGAACGCCTGCGCGAGCTGATCTCCGCCGGCATGGACGTGGCCCGGTTCAACCTCAGCCACGGCACCCACGAGGTGCACCGGGAGAACTACGACCGGGTCAGGGAGGTGGCGGCCGACCTCGGCCGCGGCGTAGGCGTGCTCGCCGACCTGCAGGGTCCCAAGATCCGCGTCGGCAAGTTCGAGGAGGGCCCGGTCCGCCTCGGCTTCGGCGACGTCTTCACCATCACCACCGAGGACGTGCCGGGCGACCGCGACCAGGTCTCCACGACGTACAAGGGGCTGCCGGGCGACGTGCGCCCCGGTGACACGATCCTCGTCGACGACGGCCGCCTCGTGCTGGAGGTCACCCGCGTCGACGGCGACCGGGTGATCACCCGTGTGGTCATCGGCGGCATGATCTCCGACAACAAGGGCCTCAACCTGCCGGGCGTCAACGTCAGCGCGCCCGCGCTCACCGACAAGGACGAGACCGACCTGCGCTGGGCGCTGCGCACGGGCTTCGACATGATCGCCCTGTCGTTCGTCCGCCGTCCCTCCGACGCCGACGTGGTGCGCAACATCATGGAGCAGGAGGCCGTCCGCCTGCCCCTGCTCGCCAAGATCGAGAAGCCGCAGGCGGTCGACCGCCTGCCCGAGATCGTCGAGGCGTTCGACGGCATCATGGTCGCCCGCGGCGACCTCGGCGTGGAGCTGCCGCTGGAGCAGGTGCCGATCGTGCAGCGGCGCATCATCGAGCTGTGCCGCGAGAAGGCCCGCCCGGTCATCGTCGCCACCCAGATGCTCGACTCGATGATGAGCGCGCCGCGCCCCACCCGCGCCGAGGCGTCCGACGTCGCCTACGCGGTCATGGACGGCGCCGACGCGGTCATGCTCTCCGGCGAGACCTCGGTCGGCAGCTATCCCATCGAGGCCGTGTCCACCATGGACCGCATCGCCTGCGCCGCCGAGAAGCACTCGCTGCACGCCACCCACACCCTGGAGCGCATGCCCGAGACCACGGGCGGCGCCATCGCCCGGGCCGCGGCCGAGGTCGGCGCCATCGTCGGGGCCAAGGCCCTGATCGCGTTCACCATGTCGGGTGAGACGGCCCGGCGCCTGGCCCGCTACCGCTCGCCGATCCCGCTGCTCGCCTTCACCTCGGCGCCGCACGTGCGCGGCCAGCTCTCGCTGACGTGGGGCGTGGAGACCTTCCACGTGCCGTTCGTCCACCACACCGACGACATGGTGCGGCAGGTCGAGGCGTCGCTGCTGTCGCTCGGCCGGCTGGAGAAGGGCGACAAGGTCGTCATCGTCGCCGGGTCGCCTCCCGGCACGCCCGGCTCGACCAACGCCCTGCGCGTCCACACCATCGGCTCCGCGGTCTCCCACGCCAGCTAGCCGCCACGCGGCGCACTCCACCCCGGCCCGCCCCGGCGCGCCGGGGGTGAGGACGACCCTCCGTGCCCCGCTGCGCGCCGGCAGGGCCCGCCTGCCGGACGAACCTCCGGCCGGCGGGCGCGTCCGCTGGTACGAGGACCTGAGGGACGCAGAGGACGCAGGGGACGCGCCGGCGGGCACGCGGGCCGGGCGGATGGACCTGGCCGGTCTCCGGATTCCCTGAGGGGGGGCCGTCGCCTGCCTGTGCGGGCCGCTGCCCGCGCGCAGGGACGGGAAAGCGGACGGCCGGGCCGTCATCCGGGCCCGGCCGTCCGCGAACGTCTAGTTCTGGTGCAGGGCCGCGTTCAGCTCGATGCCCTGGCCCGTACGCGGCACCGCCTCCACCGCGCCCGTCCGCGAGTTCCTGCGCAGCAGCAGGCCGTCGCTCCCGGACAGCTCCCTGGCCTTGACCACGCGCCCGTCGGGCAGCCCCACCTTGGTGCCGGCCGTCACGTACAGGCCGGCCTCCACCACGCAGTCGTCGCCCAGCGAGATGCCCACCCCGGCGTTGGCGCCCAGCAGGCAGCGCTCGCCGACGGAGATGACCTCCTTGCCGCCGCCCGACAGCGTGCCCATGATCGACGCGCCGCCGCCCACGTCCGAGCCGTCGCCCACGACCACGCCGGCCGAGATGCGGCCCTCCACCATCGAGGCGCCCAGCGTGCCGGCGTTGAAGTTCACGAAGCCCTCGTGCATCACCGTCGTGCCCGCGGCCAGGTGCGCGCCCAGCCGCACCCGGTCGGCGTCGGCGACGCGGACGCCCGGCGGGAGCACGTAGTCGACCATCCGCGGGAACTTGTCCACCCCGTACACCGTGACCGGGCCCCTCGCCCGCAGCCGCAGCCGCGTCTGCTCGAAGCCCTCGACCGCGCACGGCCCGTGGTTGGTCCACGCCACGTTCGCCAGCACGCCGAACAGCCCGTCGAGGTTCAGCCCGTGCGGCCTGACCAGGCGGGCCGACAGCAGGTGCAGCCTGAGGTAGGCGTCATGGGCGTCCGCGGGCGGCTCGGAGAGCTTGGCGATGCCGGTGCGCACCGCCACCACCTCCACGCCCCGCAGCGGGTCGGGCCCGACGAGGGAGGCGAGGTCGCCGGCCTCGGCGGCGTCGAGCCGCTCGGTGCCGGCCACGGGCGGCTCGCCCAGCTCGGGCGCCGGGAACCAGGTGTCGAGAACGGTGCCGTCGGCGGCGACGGTGGCCAGGCCGATGCCGTACGCGCCGGTCACGGTGGGGTCGATAGCAGTCACGGGCTCAAAATACCGTCACACGCAACCGAGGTCGGCGGAGAGCCAGTGCTCGGGCCGCATCCGGAACGTCACCAGCGCCCGCGTGTCCGAGCCGCCCACGTAGCCGGGCAGCGCCTCGGCCGCCAGGTGCCGGGCCGCGATCAGGGTGAGATCCTCCGGCGTGGTGGGACTCGACCCGACGACGGGACCCTCGACCGACACGTACCGGTAGGTCGGGCTGGCGCGCTGGACCAGCAGCGAGAAGCGGCCCGCCTTGCCGATCAGCCGGGCCTTGCGCGAGTCGCCGCCGGTGAGCAGGCTCACCTCGCCGCCGGGGCTGTAGGCGTACCAGACGGGCACGACCAGCGGCGCCCGGTCCGTCCCGGCCTCCACCGAGAGCGCCGCGATGTGCGCCCCGGCCAGGAACGCCTGCCGCTCGGGCTCGCTCAGCGCCATCGTCCCACCTCCTGCCGGGATACATCACCGCCGGCGACATTCCCTACGCATGTCACACATGCCGCATAGGCCCCATATCGGGACGTCTCAAGGAGGTTTTACGAAGATTTGGGGTAATGCCGACTCCGGCCGCGGCCTTGCTCGCGGCGACCGGCGCCATGCTGTCGGTGCACGGACGCCCCGGGCCCCCGAAGACGACCAAACCGCCCGGCGGCTGCGCCGAGCGGTTCGTCAGTGCCTCGGGTGGGACTCGAACCCACACTGCGCGGGTTTTGAATCCGCTTCCTCTGCCAATTGGGATACCGAGGCAAAAATCCGGACAAGTCCGGATCATCAGTCTCGCACGGCCAAAGCGTAGCCCAACTCGGCGGCCGGCCAGCACCGACGTGGCTCTAATCTAGCGGACATCTGTACTCTTCTGCTCGTGAGTACGCAGCGGCGAGTGGTGATCGCGGAAGACGAGGCGCTGATCCGCCTCGATCTCAAGGAGATGCTCGAGGAAGACGGCTACGTCGTCGTCGGCGAGGCCGGTGACGGTGAGCAGGCCATCAGGCTGGCCGCCGAGCACAAGCCCGACCTCGTGATCCTCGACGTCAAGATGCCCGTCCTCGACGGCATCTCCGCCGCCGAGCGGATCGTGGCCGACCGGATCGCGCCGTGCCTCATCCTCACCGCCTTCTCCCAGCGCGACCTGGTGGAGCGGGCCCGGGACGCAGGGGCCATGGCCTACCTCGTCAAGCCGTTCACCAAGGCCGACCTCGTGCCCGCCATCGAGATGGCCGTCAGCCGGCACGAGGAGATGGTGGCCCTGAGCGAGGAGGTCTCCAGCCTCTCCGAGCGGCTGGAGACCCGCAAGCTGGTCGAGCGCGCGAAGGGGCTGCTCATGGCGGCCCACGGGTGGAGCGAGCCGCAGGCGTTCCGGTGGATCCAGAAGGCCTCCATGGACCGCCGGCTGAGCATGCGCGAGGTCGCGCAGATCGTCATCGACGACGCCGCGCCGCGCGCCTGAGGGCGCCCGAGGGCGCCTGAGGGCTCCTGGAGGCGGCCCGGGGCGGCTCACTCCTTCAGGCCGCACACCTCCAGCGCGTAGTCGATCAGCTCCTTCTGCCGGTCGGCCGGCGGCTGCACGATGACCACGCGCTCCTCGCCGCCGTCCACCGAGGCCCGTACGGGGAACAGGAACGCCTTCTTGGCCTCGGCGAACGCGTGCGGGTCGCAGCGGCCGGGCGACAGCGCGATCGGCACCTCGGCCCGCGCTGCCCCCGCCTCCAGCACCACCAGCGGCCCGGCCTTGCGGGCGGGCGTCACGATGTAGTGCGTCGTGCCGTCCACGGAGCCGACCGCCACCCGGCCCGCGCCGCGCCTGGTCAGCACGAGGGTGCCCCGCATCAGGTCGCCGTCCCGCTTCCAGTCCGGGCCGAAGGCGATGTCGGCCGCCTGCTTGACGAGGAACGCCGAGCACTCCTCGCGCAGCAGCCTGGCCAGCAGCGGGTCCGGGTGCGGCACCGGGAAGACGACCCTGCGCAGCGGCTCGGAGCCGACGCGGACCCGGGCCGCGACCGTGGCGGGCCGGACCTCGGGCAGCCCCTGGGGCGAGCAGTTCGCCTCGCCGTAGGGAATGCGGAGGTCCGTGCGCTCGGTGCGCCGGATGGTGGAGTCTTTGCTTTCCGGTGGCAAGACTTTGAATGACGGCGTGATCAGCTGGACGTCCGCGAAATACACGGGCGTGTCCGTGGCATTGCGGACAGCGACCTCGAGGGCGTGCGCGGGTTCGTCGGAGCGCCATTGGGCCAGTGAGACGGAGACGCCGTAGGGTGGACGTGACGAGGGTTCGGCCGGTCTGCCGGGACCACCGCAACCCGACAGCATAACCACCATGACCAGGGCGACCCTAATGCGCTTCACGGCACGCACATTAGGCAACCTTGAGCGGCTCTCGTAAGTTGAGGACTGGTTACGACTCCGCATCCAAGTGCCGACAGTTCACGGCGGCATCTGGTTCCAGCCCATGGCGGTTTTGTACGTTTCCGTCATTCGATCGGGAACGTCGGCGGTGCTGACCGATCCCGGCCTGGAGATGAAGGAGACACTTCATGGTCCGCATTGCTCCCGTGGGGCGGGCGCTGGCAGTCGCCGCTGCCGCCAGCCTCGCTCTTACGGCTTGCGGTGGTGGCAGCGACACCGCCACTCAGCCGTCCGAGTCGGCGGCGGCGCCGTCTTCCGCGGCCCCCGCGGCTAAGGGTGACGGCACGCTCACGCTTGGCACGCTACTGCCGCAGACGGGCTCGCTGGCCTTTCTCGGCCCGCCTGAGATCGCGGGCGTAGACGCTGCGCTCAAGGAGATCAACGAGGCAGGCGGCGTGCTCGGCAAGCCCGTGGTCAAGTACGACACCGACTCGGGTGACACGACCACCAACATCGCCTCGCAGTCCGTGGACAAGCTGCTGGCGCAGAAGGCCGACGCCATCATCGGCGCGGCCTCGTCCTCGGTGTCGGAGTCGGTGATCGACAAGATCACGGGTGCGGGCGCGATTCAGTTCTCGCCCGCCAACACCTCCGACAAGTTCACCACGATCGAGGACAAGGGCCTCTACTTCCGCACGTCCCCGCCGGACAAGCTGCAGGGCCGCGTGCTGGGTGACCTCGTGGTGGCCGACGGCAACGACACGGTCGGCATCCTCGCGATGCAGGACTCGTACGGCACCGGCCTGGCCGACCAGGTCTCGAAGACCGTCACCGACTCCGGTGGCCAGGTCGTCGAGCGGGTCGACTACGACCCGAAGGCGGCCGACTTCTCCGCCGACGTGGCGAAGCTCAAGGCCAAGAACCCGAAGGGCATCGTGCTCATCGGCTTCGAGGAGACCTCGAAGGTCGTGCAGGAGCTGGTCAAGCAGGGCATGCCGGCCAGCAAGCACAAGTGGTACATGGTCGACGGCAACACCTCCAACACCAACTACGTGAAGATGCCCAAGGGCACCCTCACCGGTGTGAAGGGCACGATCCCCGGCGCCGCGGCTCCGGAGGACTTCCAGAAGAAGCTCCTGGCGACCAACCCGAAGCTGCAGGACTTCAGCTACGGCCCCGAGTCGTACGACGCGACCAACCTGCTCGCGCTGGCCGCCGAGGCCGCCAAGAGCGACGCCGGCACCGACATCGCCAAGAAGCTGCCCGAGGTCAGCAAGGGCGGCGAGAAGTGCAACGACTTCAAGTCGTGCGCCGAGCTGCTGAAGGCCGGCAAGGACATCGACTACGAGGGCGTCAGCGGCCCGGTCGAGTTCAACGACGCCGGTGACCCGGCCGTCGCCACGATCGGCATCTACCAGTACGGCGACAACAACAGGTACGCCACCAAGGCGCTCGAGTACCGCACCGGCAACATCGCCGGCTGACGTGCTCGCGTGAGCCTCGGAAGGGGCCCGGTCCGCACGGACCGGGCCCCTTCGCTGTCCAGGGCCCCGCGCGGGCGGCTCAGGCGCAGCCGGCCTTGATCCGGTCGGTCGCGGCACGGTACTTCTTCAGCAGCTCCACCTGCCGGGCGCGGGGCACGTCCGCGCGCGACAGCCCCGCCGTCGCGGCCTCGACCTCCTTCACGGCGGGCGCCAGGGAGTCGGGCAGGGCGGGGCCGTACTGGAGCGTGATGCCCCGGGCCTCGGCCAGGCGGCCCAGGACCGCGTCCTCGAAGTACTGCCCGTCCTCCTGGCCTCTGGGCTTCAGCAGGAGGTCGGCGTACCCGATGGCGGAGACGACCCGGGCGCACGGGTCGTCGGCGGGGTCCCCGCCCGTGCTGTACCTGCCGGCCGAGGCGGCGGGCGTGTGCTGGCAGGCGGCGAGGATCGACAGGAGCGGCACGAGCAGCGCGGTCGCCACGATTCGTCTCACACCCGTCATTGAAAACGGCGGAGGAGCTCCCGTGGGGAGCCCCTCCGCCGTTGTGCGAGAACCGTTATGTCGCGAATGCGACGGGCGTTACGCCTTGGCCAGCGTGCCGAGGTACAGCTCGATCACCTTGGGGTCGTTGGCGAGCTGCTTGCCGGTGCCGGTGTAGGCGTTGCGGCCCTGGTCGAGGACGTAGCCGCGGTGACAGATCTGCAGGCAGCGCCGGGCGTTCTGCTCGACCATGATGACCGTGACGCCGGCCTTGTTGATCTGCTGGGCCTGGATGAACACCAGGTCCTGCAGCTTGGGCGACAGACCGGCCGACGGCTCGTCGAGCAGCAGCACCGACGGCTCGGTCATGAGCGCCCGGGCCATGGCCACCATCTGCCGCTCGCCGCCCGACAGGGAGCCGGCGCGCTGCTTGCGCCGCTCCTTGAGGGCGGGGAACAGCTCGGCGACGAACTCGAAGCGCTCCTTGAACTTGCCGGGCACCTGGAAGGCGCCCATCTCGAGGTTCTCCTCGATGGTGAGGCTCGGGAAGACGTTGTTGGTCTGCGGGACGTAGCCCACGCCGCGCGAGACCAGCTGGTGCGCCTTCATGTTGGTGATGTCCTCACCCTTGAGCTTCACCGTGCCGCTGCGGATGGTGACGAGCCCGAACATGGCCTTGAGCAGCGTCGACTTGCCGGCGCCGTTGGGGCCGATGATGCCGATCAGCTCACCCTCGCCGACGTACAGGTCGGAGCCGTTGAGGATGTTGACGCCGGGCAGGTAGCCGGCGATCAGCTCGTCGCAGCGCAGCACGGCGCTCTCCGCGCCCTGAAGGTGCGCGCTGCGGTCCGTGACGGCCTGCTGGGACGTCGCGGGCGCGTCGGCGGTCGCGGTCGTCGTGGCGGTGGTCTCGGGGGCCTTGGCGCCCTCCTGAGCGGGCTGCTCGGCCTTCGAGGACTCGGGGACGGTGTTCACTTCTGAGTCTCCTCCTCGATCTCTGCGTCGAGCTCCGCCTCCGCCTCGTGGAGCTGCTCCTGCAGCTCCGTGTCCGACAGCGGCGCGTCATGGTGGGCGCCCAGGTAGGCGTCGATGACGCGGGCGTCGGACATGATGGTGTCCGGGGGCCCCTCGGCGATCACCGCGCCCTGGGCCATGACGATGACCCAGTCGCTGATGTCACGCACCATGTCCATGTCATGCTCGACGAACAGCACGGTCATGCCCTGCTCGCGCAGGTCCTTCACGTGGCCGAGCAGCGACTGGGTCAGGGCGGGGTTGACGCCGGCCATGGGCTCGTCGAGCATGACCAGCTCGGGCTGGACCATGAGCGCGCGGGCCATCTCCAGCAGCTTGCGCTGGCCGCCCGACAGGGATCCTGCGAAGTCGTCGCGCTTGGCGGCGAGCTTGAACCTGGTGAGCAGGTCCTCGGCCCGCTCGGTGATCTCGTCCTCCTGGCCGCGCCACAGGTTCGGCACGAGCGCCCGGAAGAAGCTCTCGCCCTTCTGCTGCTGGGCGCCCAGGCGCATGTTCTCCATGACGGTCAGCCGCGACAGCGCCTTGGTCAGCTGGAAGGTGCGGACCATGCCGGCGCGGGCCACCTTGTGGGCGGGCACGCCGTTCATGGAGCGGCCGTTGAACGTCCACTCGCCGGAGTCGGCGGTGTCGAAGCCGGTGAGCTGGTTGAAGAAGGTCGTCTTGCCGGCGCCGTTCGGGCCGATCAGCGCGGTGATGGAGCCGCGCTGGATCTCGACGTGCTCCACCTCGACGGCGGTCAGGCCGCCGAAGCGGCGCACCACCTTGTCCACCACGAGGATCGGGTCGGGCTTGGGCACGCCGGGGTCGCGGCCGAGGTCCTTGAACGCGGCCAGGGCCGCGGCCTTGCGCTCGGTCGTCGCCGTCACGGTGTTGGTGCTTTCAGCGTGCATCGATTGCAATCTCCCTCTTGTCACCGAAGATGCCCTGTGGCCGGTAGACGAGCAAGAGGATGAGTCCGATGCCGACCAGGAGGAAGCGCACCGGGCCCACCTGGGTGGGGGCCATGAAGGGCAGATAGCCCGCCTCGACCGCGCCGCTCAGGACGCCGTTCACCAGGACCAGCAGCACCCAGAAGATCATCGAGCCGACGACGGGGCCGAGGACCCGGGCCGCGCCGCCGAGGATGACGATCGTGTACGCGAAGAAGGTGGTCTCGGTGCCGAAGATGTCCGGCTGGACCGATGCGAACGCCAGGCCGTAGATGAAACCGCCGAGCGCGCCGATGACGCCGCCGAGGATGAGCGACTGCATCTTGTACGAGAAGACGTTCTTGCCGAGGGCGCGCACCGCGTCCTCGTCCTCGCGGATGGCCTTGAGCACCCGGCCCCACGGGCTCTTCATCAGCAGGTACACGATGAGGCACGACAGGGCGATGAGGACCCAGCCCACGAACAGCACCCAGGTGACCCGGTGGTTGAAGGTGAACCAGCCGAAGCCGTAGTCACCCTCCGGGAACGGGTTGAGCGCGTAGAAGCCCTCGGAGAAGCCGCGCTGGCCGTCGGAGCCGCCGAAGACGTTCTTGAAGGCCACCGACCGGAAGATGAGCCGGATGATCTCGGCCGCGGCGATCGTGACGATGGCCAGGTAGTCGGCGCGCAGGCGCAGCGTCGGGATGCCGAGGATGACCGCCAGCAGGACCGCCGCCAGCAGGCCGACGCCGATGCCGACCCAGAACGGCAGGCCGAGCACGGTGACGGTGACCGCGAGGCCGTAGCCGGCCACGGCCATGAACGCCGCCTGACCGAAGTTCAGCAGGCCCGTGTAGCCGAAGTGGACGTTGATGCCGATGGCGGCGAGCGCGTAGAGCACCGTCTCGACGCCGACGGCGGCCTTGACGGTGGTGGAGATGATCGTTACCCAGTCCATGGTTCCCCCCGTCAGCCGATCCGCTCTCGGCGGCCCAGGATGCCCTGCGGCCGGAAGAGGAGCACGATGATGAGCACGGCAAGTGCGCCGACAGACTTGAGCTCCGGCGGCACCCAGAGGGTGGACAGCTGGATGAACAGGCCGACGATGAGGGAGCCGACGAGGGCGCCGAACGCGGTGCCGAGGCCGCCGAGCGTGACGCCGGCGAAGATGAGCAGCAGGATGTCCTGGCCCATCGTGTACTTCAGGTTCTGCGACAGGCCGAGCATGATGCCGGCCAGCGCGGCGATGGCGCCGCCCGTGGTCCAGATGATGCGGATGACCCGGTCGACGTTGATGCCGGACGACGAGGCCAGCGCCGGGTTGTCGGCGACGGCGCGGGCCGCCTTGCCGGTGCGGGTGCGCAGCAGCGCGACGCCGACCACGACGAGGACGAGCAGCTCGATGCCCATGGCGACGAAGTTCTTGGGCGCCGCCGAGATGGGGCCGATCTCGATGCCGGGCTGGGCGGTGTACTGGGCGAACGCCTCGTTCTGGCCGCCGAAGAAGATGAGGAACACGTACCGCAGGAAGAGCGCCACACCGATCGAGATGATCATCATGGCGATGGTGCCGGTGCCCCGCTTGCGCAGCTGTCCCCAGAAGAACCGGTCCTGCGCGTAGCCGAGGCCGCCCGCGGCGATCACCGCGATCACCGCGGCGGGGATGAGGTGCAGGCCGACGCCGACGTTGAAGGCGTAGGCCAGGATGGCGCCGAGCGTGACCAGCTCGCCGTGGGCGAAGTTGGTCAGGCCGGTCGTGCCGTAGATGAGCGACAGACCGAGCGCCGCGAGGGCGATGATGAGGCCCAGGTTGAGGCCCTCGAAGGCGAGCTGCGCCGCCTGGGTCCAGAAGCTGCTCTGCCCGCCTTCTTCCTCCGCGGGCTGCCCCGGCGCCCCCTTGGGCTGCAGGGCGAACAGCACGCTGGACATGTTGCCCTCGTACACCGTCGGCGTCCGGACGTTGTTCCCGCCCCGCAGCACCGCGTTCTTGGGCAGCGTGGCGACGTCCAGCGTGACCTTGTACCTGCCGGGCTTGTCGACCGGCACCTGCCACGTACCTTGCGCGTTACTGGTGACCTCCGCGACGGGTTGTCCGCTCTCGGTGGTCACGACGATTTTCACGCCGTTCACTGGCTGGCCTTGAAGTGTGAGTGTCCCTCGGAGCCCCTGCTCCGCCGTGGCCGCTTGGGCCGGGGCGGTGAGCAGGAGGACGAGACCACTCAGAAAGGCCGTGAACGCGATCACGGCTCTGCGCAATGGTGCTCCCTCTATTAGGTCAAGGCGGGGTGTGGGTGCCCCTCCATCTCGACACGCTCGCATCCCAGGCACACCTGGATGCTGTTGCGGGAGCTTATTGCGGGAAGGTGTGCCTTACTATCGTCCGTCACCAATTAGTGACATGTGCGTGTCGCAGGTGTGAGCAAACAACACAGCAGGTCAAGTGGTGAATCAATGCTAACGCCGATGGCGCCGCTGTGACAGGCCGGTGACGGTCGGCCCCGCGCGCCACGCGGCACAGGGGGCGTGACCCGTAACGAGAACGAGCCCGAGGGGCGACCTTTGGGACCGTGCGGGGCTTCCCCGGCCTCACACGTTATCTACTCGGTCGCCCCTGCGGGCTCTGCTCGATGACAACGGTAGCGACCCACGGGGCCGCTGTGCAAAGGGAGACGTCAGCGCGTGGCGCTCAACGATCACGCAAGATGCAGGTCAAACGCGACGTGCAGACGAGTCTTCCCTGGTCGTCGGTGATCTCGATGTGGTACGTCGCCAGCGTCCGCCCGCCGTGCAGCCGCGTGGCCACGCCGGTCACGTGACCGGAGGTGGCGGAGCGGTGATGGGTCGCGTTGAGCTCGATGCCCACCGCGATCCGGTCCGCGCCCGCGTGGATCGCCGCGCCCACCGACCCCAGCGTCTCGGCGAGCACCGCCGAGGCGCCGCCGTGCAGCAGCCCGTACGGCTGCGTGTTCCCCTCCACCGGCATGCGGGCCACCACCCGCTCCGCTCCGGCCTCCACGAACTCGATGCCCATGCGTTGGGGGAGCGTGCCTTCGTGAAAGGCGTTGAACATGCCGACGTCGAGGGGGTCCGTCTGCGTCAAGAGGTGGCCTCCAGTCTTCAGGGCACAGGTTTTCTGTCGCAGTCGCAGACTAGGCTGCGGGTGTGCCGAAAGTTGACGTGACCCCCAGCCGACCGTGCCTGCTGCTGCTCGACGGGCACTCCTTGGCCTACCGCGCCTTCTACGCGCTCAAGGACGCCAACCTGATGACCAGCGACGGTCAGCACACCGAGGCGGTCTACGGGTTCACCTCGATGCTGACCAACATTTTGCGCGACGAGCAGCCCACGCACGTAGCCGTGGCCTTCGACCGGTCCGAGCCCACGTTCCGGCACGAGGAGTACGCCGCCTACAAGGCCAACCGCAGCGAGACGCCGGAAGACTTCCGCGGCCAGATGCAGCTCATCTACGAGCTGCTCGACACCCTGCGCGTCCCGCACCTGTCCAAGCCCGGGTTCGAGGCCGACGACCTCATCGCCACGCTGGCCACCCGCGCCTCGGCCGAGGGCATGAACGTGCTGGTCGTCACCGGCGACCGCGACGCGCTCCAGCTCGTCGACGAGCACGTCACCGTGCTCATGACCCGCCGCGGCATCAGCGACATGACGCGCTTCACGCCGGAGGCGGTCGAGGAGAAGTACGGCCTGACGCCCGTCCAGTACCCCGACTTCGCGGCGCTGCGCGGCGACCCCAGCGACAACCTCCTCAGCATCCCGAGCGTGGGGGAGAAGACCGCGGCCAAGTGGGTGCGCGAGTTCGGCTCGCTCACCGCGCTGATCGACCGGGTCGACGAGGTCAAGGGCAAGGTGGGCGACAAGCTGCGCGAGCACGTCGCCCAGGTGCTCATGAACCGCCGCCTCACCGAGCTGCTGCGCGACGTCCCCCTCGACGTCGACCTGGCCGACCTCCAGCAGGGCGCCTGGGAGCGCGAGGAGGTCAACAAGCTCTTCGACACCCTCCAGATCCGCGGCGAGCTGCGCGAGCGCGTCTTCAAGACGCTCGGCACCGGCGAGCGCGAGCCCGACCAGGGCTTCGAGGTCGAGACCGTCATCCTCGGCCCCGACCGGGTGTCCGGCTGGCTGGCCGCGATGCCCGCGGGCCGCGCCGGGCTCGCCTTCCGCGGCGTCTACGGCAGCGGCACCGGCCGCGTCGACGCCATCGCGATCGCCTCGCCTGACGGCACGGCCGCCCACATCGACCCCGTCAAGCTGACCGAGGCCGACGAGAGCGCGCTGCGCGCCTGGCTGGAGGACGACGACCGGCCCAAGGCCGTCCACGACGCCAAGGGGCCCATCCTCGCGCTGTGGGAGCAGGGCCTCAACCTGCGCGGGCTGGCCTGCGACACCGCGCTGGCCGCCTACCTCGCGATGCCGGGGCAGCGCACCTTCACCCTCGAGGACCTCGCCCGCCGCTACCTCAACCGCGACCTGCGGGCCGAGGAGGAGCCCGGCGGCCAGGCCGCGCTGTTCGGCGACGACGAGGACGCCCCGGCCAAGGACCTCGCGCTGCGCGCCCACGTGGTGCGCGAGCTGGCCGACGCCCTGGAGGGCTTCCTGGCCGGGCGCGGCGGCACCCAGCTCCTGGCCGACGTGGAGCTGCCGCTGGTGACCGTGCTGGCCGAGCTGGAGCGGGCCGGCATCGCCGTCGACAGCGCCTACTTCTCGGGCCTGGAGGCCGAGTTCGGCGCCGCGGTCAAGCACGCCGTCGAGGAGGCCCACCGGGTCGTCGGCGAGCAGTTCAACCTCGGCTCGCCCAAGCAGCTGCAGGAGATCCTCTTCGTCCGGCTCAACCTGCCCAAGACCAAGAAGATCAAGACCGGCTACAGCACCGACGCCGACCAGCTCGCCTGGCTCGCCACCCAGACCGAGCACGAGCTGCCGACCATCATGCTGCGCCACCGCGACCAGCAGAAGCTGCGCACCACCGTCGAGGGCCTGATCAAGGAGGTCGCCGACGACGGGCGCATCCACACCACCTTCAACCAGATCATCGCGGCCACCGGCCGGCTGTCGTCCGAGAAGCCCAACCTGCAGAACATCCCGATCCGCACCGCCGAGGGCCGCCGCATCCGGCAGGGGTTCGTGGTGGGCGAGGGCTACGAGACGCTGCTCACCGCCGACTACAGCCAGATCGAGCTGCGCATCATGGCCCACCTGTCGGGCGACGAGTCGCTGATCGCGGCCTTCGAGTCCGGCCACGACTTCCACCAGGCCACCGCGGCGCGCGTCTTCAACCTGCCGCCGGAGCAGGTCGACGGCGAGCTGCGGGCGCGCATCAAGGCCATGAACTACGGCCTGGCCTACGGCCTGTCCGACTTCGGGCTGTCCGGTCAGCTCAACATCCCGGTGGCCGAGGCGCGGGCGCTCAAGGAGGAGTACTTCCAGGAGTTCGGCGGGGTGCGCGACTTCCTGCAGGACATCGTCCGCCAGGCCCGCAGCGACGGCTACACCGAGACCATCATGGGCCGCCGCCGCTACCTGCCCGACCTGACCAGCGACAACCGCCAGCGCCGCGAGATGGCCGAGCGGATGGCGCTCAACGCCCCGATCCAGGGCTCGGCGGCCGACATCATCAAGGTCGCCATGCTGCACGTCCGCCAGGCGCTCGCCGAGGAGCGCCTGGCCTCGCGGATGCTGCTGCAGGTCCACGACGAGCTGGTGTTCGAGGTGGCGCCAGGTGAGCTGGAGGCGCTCAGGCAGCTCGTGTGCGACCAGATGAACGCGGCCTACCACCTGCGGGTGCCGCTGGAGGTCTCGGTCGGCGTCGGCCGTACCTGGGAGGACGCGGGGCACTGACGCCGGTGCGCCACGCCGGTCCGGCCGCGTGAGTTGATGCGCGGCCGGTCCGGCGTGAGCGTGACCCGTCCACTGCACGACTCGCCTCCCAGAGCTTCGCCTCTCCGGCCTCGCGTCGCTCACGGCGCCCTCGGAGGGCCCCTTGCCCCCAGAAGGGTCTCCACCCCCGACCAGAGGCCCACCCCTGACATCCCTGAAGCGACACACGACCCCGTAGCCCCCACGCTCGCCGGGGTTTCCCCTCTCCGGCCTCGCGTCCCGGCAGGGTGCCTTCAGAGGGACCCCGCGCCCCCAGAAGGGCCTCCAGCCCGGCCAGGGGCGACCCATGACGTCCTTGGAGGGACGCGCCATCCCGTAGCCCCGCGCTCCGGCGGGGCGGGGCTCGAGGGGATCGGCTCGCGGGCCCGATGCACCGAGAGTGAGACCAGACGCAGGGTGAGCGGGGCCGGGCCGGTGGGGCGAGGGGCCCGATCGGCGTGGCGAGCGGGCGGAAACTCGAGGGCGAGTGGGCCGGGAGGGCAGGGCGGGCGAGGGGCGGGAACCCGCGGCGTGAGCGGGGCCGGGAGACGGGGCGAGCGGACCGGACGCGCAGGGCGAGGTGTCTGGTTGTGTGTCGCGACGGGCGCTATTCGGTCTTGAGGCGGTTTTCTTCCGGTATAGCCGGGCAGTTGGCCCTCCGTACGGAGGGCCGCTCTCCGGGTGGCCCTGCACTACCCTGAAAGCTAGGTCCCCCGAGTGCACGGGAGTTCTGTGCGGTCTGCGTCGTCCCTCCCCCCGATCGTCGGCCCCCTCATCGGCGTCGCGAACGTCGTGGTGATGGCCGTGGCCATCGTCGGGCTGACGGTGGTCCCCTCGAGTGGGGAGCCCGTTCCGCGGCCTCAGGCCGCCCTGGCGGCGCCGCCGACCGAGAAACCGCCCCACGACCCCACCCCGCCCGTGGGAACGCCCTCACCGGGCCCCTCGGTGTCTCCCACGGGGCAGCCGCCCGGGGTGGCGGCCACGCCCGAGTTCGCCCGCCAGGTGAAGGCGAACGAGGCCGGCGTGGTGCCGGTGCTGATGTACCACCGCATCATCAAGAAGCGCTACGCCTCCATCGACCGCACCCCGAAGCAGCTCCGGCAGGAGCTGGAGGGCCTCGCCAAGCGCGGCTACGTGCCGATCACCGCGGCCGAGTTCGTCGCGGGCGACGTCCGGGTGCCCGCCGGGAAGTTCCCGGTCGTGCTGACCTTCGACGACGGTCACGAGAGCCATTTCCGGCTCGACGCCTCCGGCAACCCGACGCCCGACACCGCGGCGGGGGTCATCCTCGACGTGGCCCGGCGCTACCCGTCGTTCCGGCCCACGGCCACGTTCTGGGTCAACCGGGAGCCGTTCGGGCTGCGCGACGAGGCGTCGCAGGCGGCGGCCGTGCGCTGGCTCGTCGGCCACGGGTTCGAGGTGGCCAACCACACCTGGTCGCACCCCAACCTCGGTGCGGTGCCGAAGAAGACCGTCCAGAAGCAGATCGTCAAGGTCCAGCGGATGCTGGAGAAGCTCGGCGCGGGCACCCCGCGGACGCTGGCCCTGCCCTTCGGCGTTGCGCCGCACCCGCGTGAGCTGGCCCGGAAGGGCAAGTGGGACGGCACGGGGTACGACTTCACGGGTGTCTTCCTGGCCGGGGCCGAGCCGTCGCTTTCGCCCTACGCGAAAAAGTTCCGGCCCGGTGCGATCCAGCGCATCCAGAGCAATGGCAAAAAGGGCGAGTGTCGCAAATGGTGCTCGCAGTACTGGCTGGAGTGGCTGGACAAGCACCCCGGCGACCGCTATGTCTCGGATGGCGACCCCGGACGGATCTCCGTCCCGTCACGGCTTCAGGGTAATATCGACGCCAAGTGGCGCGGCCGCATCAACGCCTACTGATGCTTGTCGATCAGGTGGTGTGCGTGACTTGGATTGACCCCGCGGCCGACGTCTCATATGCTGATCGCTGCGCTGTGGGCTCGCGCGCGCCTCAGACGGAGCGGGCTCGCGCTCGGTCACGTCGATGTCGTAACTCCTCGGCTTGATGCGGAAGAGGGCCTGCCGCGCGTCCGCCACATCGACATCCTGTCCGCGTTCGGAGCACTTCCACACATGACGTCCAGCACTGAGGCCACCTCGAGCACCCCGCAGGTAGCGGTCAACGACATCGGGTCCGAGGAAGCCTTCCTCGCCGCGATCGATGAGACCATCAAGTACTTCAACGACGGCGACATCGTCGAGGGCACCGTCGTCAAGGTCGATCGAGACGAGGTCCTTCTCGATATCGGCTACAAGACCGAGGGTGTCATTCCCTCGCGTGAGCTTTCCATCAAGCACGATGTCGATCCCGCTGACGTCGTGGAGGTCGGCGAGCACGTCGAGGCCCTGGTTCTCCAGAAGGAGGACAAGGAGGGCCGCCTGATCCTGTCCAAGAAGCGCGCTCAGTACGAGCGGGCCTGGGGCACGATCGAGAAGATCAAGGACGAGGACGGCATCGTCACCGGCACCGTCATCGAGGTCGTCAAGGGTGGTCTCATCCTCGACATCGGCCTCCGTGGCTTCCTCCCGGCGTCCCTGGTCGAGATGCGGCGTGTCCGCGACCTGCAGCCGTACGTCGGCCGCGAGCTCGAGGCGAAGATCATCGAGCTCGACAAGAACCGCAACAACGTGGTTCTGTCGCGTCGCGCCTGGCTTGAGCAGACGCAGTCCGAGGTTCGCCAGACGTTCCTCAACACCCTTCAGAAGGGCCAGGTCCGCAAGGGCGTCGTGTCCTCGATCGTCAACTTCGGTGCGTTCGTGGACCTCGGCGGCGTCGACGGTCTGGTCCACGTGTCCGAGCTGTCCTGGAAGCACATCGACCACCCCTCCGAGGTTGTCGAGGTCGGCCAGGAGGTCACGGTCGAGGTCCTCGACGTCGACATGGAGCGCGAGCGCGTCTCCCTGTCGCTCAAGGCCACTCAGGAAGACCCGTGGCAGCAGTTCGCCCGCACCCACCAGATCGGCCAGGTCGTGCCGGGCCGCGTCACCAAGCTGGTGCCGTTCGGCGCGTTCGTCCGGGTCGAGGAGGGCATCGAGGGCCTGGTCCACATCTCCGAGCTGGCCGAGCGCCACGTGGAGATCCCGGAGCAGGTCGTCCAGGTCGGCGACGAGATCTTCGTCAAGATCATCGACATCGACCTCGACCGCCGTCGCATCAGCCTCTCGCTGAAGCAGGCCAACGAGGGTGTCGGCACCGAGGTCGAGTTCGACCCCACGCTGTACGGCATGGCGGCGACCTACGACGACCAGGGCAACTACATCTACCCCGAGGGCTTCGACTCGGAGACCGGGGAGTGGCTCGAGGGCTTCGACAAGCAGCGCGAGGAGTGGGAGCGGCAGTACGCCGAGGCCCAGACTCGCTTCGAGGCCCACAAGAAGCAGATCGAGGAGGCCCGCCGGGCCGAGGCGGAGGCCGGCGAGGCCGCTCCTTCGTCCTACACCGGTGAGTCCGCGGCTCCGTCGTCGTCGTCGAGCAGCTCCTCCGCTCCCGCGGGCGGCGCTCTCGCCTCCGACGAGGCCCTCGCCGCGCTTCGCGAGAAGCTGGCCGGCGGCCAGAGCTGAGGTAGCGGCTCCACCGCAGGCACGTCCTGAGGGAAGCCCCGCACGGATCATCCGTGCGGGGCTTCCCGCTTTTCGGCCGCATCCTGCCCCCTGATCTCTCCGCCGGGATCCACGCGGGCCGGTCTCAGGGCGAGACGCCGCCGAATGCGGAACGAATCCTTCCGCGTTGCTCTCTACCGTGGTGGTCATGAAGTCCTTCGTGATCGACATCCCCCAGGCCGACCTCGACGACCTGCGTGACCGCCTGCGCCGCACCCGCTGGGCCAGGCAGCTGCCCGGTGGCTGGAGCAGGGGCGTCCCGGTCGACCATCTGCGGGAGCTGGCCGCGTACTGGGTCGGCGGCTTCGACTGGCGGGCCCAGGAGGCTCGGCTCAACGCGTGGCCGCAGTTCACCACCGAGATCGACGGGCAGACGGTCCACTTCGCGCACGTACGCTCACCCGAGCCGGGCGCGTTGCCCCTGATCCTCACCCACAGCTGGCCCAACTCCATCGCCGAGTTCCTCGACATCATCGGCCCGCTCACCGACCCCCGCGCCCACGGGCTCGATCCCTCGGTCGCCTTCCACGTGGTCGCGCCGTCGCTGCCCGGGTTCGGCTTCTCGCCGTTCCCCGAGCCCGCCGACGAGCGGCCCTGGAGCATCGAACGGGTCGCCCGCACCTGGGCGGAGCTGATGAGCAGGCTCGGCTACACCCGCTACGGCGCGCACGGCAACGACGCGGGAGCGCTCGTCACGCCCCGACTGGCCGCGCTGGACGGCGACCATGTGATCGGCTCCCACATCACCGGCGGGCTCGGCATCCCCACCGGCGACCCCGCCGAGCTGGAGGACGCGACCGAGGAGGAGCGGGCCGCGGCCGGCCACATCGGCGAGATGTGGGCCGGGGGCAGCGGCTACGGCCCTTACCTGGCCAGCCGGCCACAGACGCTCGCCCACGGCTTCGCCGACTCGCCCGTGACGCAGCTGGCGTACCTGGTCGAACGGTTCAAGGAGTTCGACGGGTGGCCGGGCGGCAAGGGGGAGCCGGCCGAGCCCATCGACCGGGACCTGCTGCTGGCCAACGCCAGCATCTACTGGTTCACCGGCACGGGCGGCTCGTCGTCCTGGACGTACTACGAGGGGGCGGCCGGCCTGCCGATCGACCAGACCGGCGTCCCGACGGGCGTCTCGCACGGCGGTCCCGACCTGTTCCGCCGGCTCGCCGAGCGCCGCAACCGCATCGTCCACTGGGCGGGCGCGGAGGGCACCAGCCACATGGTCGCCATGGCGACCCCGCGATCCCTGGTGGACAGCCTCCGGGCGTTCTTCGCCCTGATCGCCTGACGTACCCCGGTTCGGGCAGAGCCGTGCGCCGGCACGGAACCCTCCGCTAGGGTGCTGCGCGTGGAGATCCAGCGGGCCGAGGAGGCCGACGCGGGCGCGATTCTCACGGTGCAGCGGGCGGCGTACGTCACCGAGGCGCAGCTCTACGGCGATCCGTTCATCCCGCCGCTCGTCGAGTCCGTCGAGCAGGTCCGCGAGGCGATCCGCGGCGGCATCGTGCTCAAGGCCGTCGACGGGGGACGGGTCGTCGGCTCCGTACGCGGCCGGCTCTCCGGCGCCACCTGCCTGGTGGGGCGGCTCGTCGTGGCGCCCGACCAGCAGGGGCGGGGGCTGGGCACGGCCCTGTTACGGGCGCTGCACGAGCGGGTGCCGGAGGCGTCGGCGTTCGACCTGTTCACCGGCCACCTGTCCGAGGGCAACCTGCGGCTCTACCGCCGCCTCGGCTACCGGGAGACCCGCCGCGAGCGCATGGACGACCACCTGACGCTGGTCCATCTACGGCGGTGAGGAGGCCGATAGGCTTTGCGGGTGCTGAAGATCGGACTGACCGGCGGCATCGGGTCGGGCAAGAGCGAGGTGGCGCGGCGGCTGGCCGCCCGGGGCGCCGTGGTGATCGACGCCGACAAGATAGCTCGCGAGGTCGTCGAGCCGGGCACGCCGGGCCTGGCCCGGGTGGTGGCGGCGTTCGGTGACGAGGTGCTGCGGCCCGACGGCTCGCTGGACCGGGAGAAGCTGGGCTCCATCGTCTTCACCGACCCCGACCGGCTGGCCGCGCTCAACGCGATCGTCCATCCCCTCGTGGGGGAGCGGGTCGCGGAGTTGCAGGGGCAGGCCGCCGAGGACGCGATCGTGGTGTACGACGTGCCGCTGCTGGCGGAGAACAAGCTGGCCCCGATGTACGACGTGGTGATCGTGGTGGACGCCTCCGACGAGACCCGCGTCGCCCGCCTGGCCGAGCACCGCGGCATGGCCGAGACGGACGCCCGGGCACGCATCGCCGCGCAGGCCACCCGTGAGGAGCGGCTCGCGGTCGCGCACATCGTGATCGGCAACGAGGGCACGCTCGACACGCTGGAGGCCCGGGTGAACGAGCTGTGGGACGACCTCCTGCGCAGGGCCGCCCGCGGCTGACCGGGTAGGCATTCCTGTCCCGGACGGCGATGAGTAGGCGATTCCCTCTCGAGGCGGATCGGCGTCCGGTACGCTGATCGCGCCAGGTACCGCCGGACGGGCGGGAACGGAATCGAAAGATTCGAAAGCCTGTGGAGACTTGGTAAGACCACTCCGGTGGCGCAGGTCGGTGAAGCAGGAAGCCATGGAAGTGTCGCTCGAGCGGCACAGGCCAGAATCTTCGGCGTTCACGCTGAAGAGCGCGTCAATACCTGCTGACCTCCGGAGGCGCCGAGCAGGCCCGGGACGCGATCGCCGCGGCCTACCGCTCCCGCCGCCAGCTCGTCCCCGAGTGGGCGCGCCCCCTGGGCACGCCGGGGGGCTCGTCGTGAGCGCCCTCGCGATCCGGCGCGGCGGCGGTCCCCCGCGGGAAGGGTCCTTCGAGCGGTTACGGACCCTTCTGGCCGGCCGGTTGGACGCCGGGCAGCTCCGGATGGTCGAGCGGGCCCACGCGACCGCCGCGTTCTGGCACCGGGACCAGACCCGCCGCAGCGGCGACCCGTACATCACCCACCCCGTCGCGGTGGCGGCGATCCTCGCCGGCCTCGGCGCGGACCACGAGCTGCTGTGCGCCGCGCTCCTCCACGACGTGCTTCCCGACACGGCCTGCCCGGCGGCCGACCTGGAGCGGGACTTCGGCGGTCGGATCATCGCTCTGACACGGGATCTGGACCGGCTGGAGGAGCACGCGGACGTGGGGTGGGAGCGCGCCGACCCGCGGGTGCTGACGCTCAAGCTGGCTCACCGGCTGCACAACCAGCGCACGATGCGCTGGGTCGCCCCCGCCAAGCAGCGCGCCAAGAGCCTGGAGACCTTGCAGGTGTACGCGCCCGTCGCCGCACGCCTGGGGATGCGCGGGGCGCGGTGCTCGTCCCGCCGGTGCTCTGGCTGACGGCCGACGCGGCGGCGACCCGGCTCGCCGACGCCCTGACCCTCCTGATCACCCTCCCGCCCGTCCTGGCCTCCGGCGTCCGGGCCCTGCGGGAGCGGCTGGGCGTCCCCGCGCCTCGCCGCTCAGCAGGCGGGTAGGATCGCGGGAGTTCGGATCGGGGGCGAGGCAGGACATGACGGTCGGGCACACGGGCCGGGGAGACGCCGGGGGGCAGGTCGCCGGGGCTCAGGGCTCCGAACCCGGGGGCTCCGAAGCGCGAGGCAGCGGTCTGGAGCTGCGGGATCTGCGGGCCGACTGCGCGAGCTGCTTCGCCCTGTGCTGCGTCGCGCTGCCGTTCTCCAGGTCCGCGGACTTCGCCGTCGACAAGGACGCGGGCCGGCCCTGCCACAACCTCCAGGACGATTTCCGGTGCGGCATCCACCGGCACCTCCGCCAGGAGGGGTTCCCTGGCTGCACGGTGTACGACTGTTTCGGCGCGGGCCAGAAGGTCTCCCAGGTCACGTTCGGCGGGCACGACTGGCGGAGCGAGCCGGGCACGGCCGGGCGGATGTTCGCGGTGTTCCCGGTCGTCCGGCACCTGCACGAGCTGCTGTGGTACCTCACCGAGGCCCTGACGCTGCCCGGGGCCGCGCCGGTGCGCGACGAGGTCCGGCGGGCCAGGGACGAGATCGACGCCCTCACCCGGCTGGGCCCGGAGGAGCTGGCCGGGCTCGACGTGGCCGAGCGGCGGCGCGAGGTCAACCCGTTGCTGCTGAGGGTGAGCGAGCTCGTCCGGGCCCCCGCGCGGGCGACCGGCCAGGGCAGGCGTGACCGGAGCAAGGACCGGCGGGGCGCCGACCTCATCGGGGCCCGCCTGCGGGGCGCCGACCTGTACGGCGCCGACCTGCGAGGTGCCTACCTCATCGGGGCCGACCTCAGGGGAGCGGATCTCAGGCTGGCCGATCTCATCGGGGCCGACCTGCGAGGGGCCGACCTGTCCGGTGCCGACCTGACGGGCAGCGTCTTCCTCACGCAGCCCCAGCTCAACGCGGCCCGCGGCGACGCGGCCACGCGCATCCCCCCGGGGCTCACCCGTCCCGCGCACTGGAGCGCCACGGCGAGCGGGCCTGCCCAGCGCACACCCCGGGGCCGGAAGCAGGCCGAGGACCGGGCAGGGCGCGAGGGCCAGTCAGGGCGTGAGGGCCGGGCAGGGCGTGAGGGCCGGGCAGGGCGTGAGGGCCGGGCAGGGCGTGCGTGACTACAACGTCGCCCCGTACCTCGTGCTCGCCACCCGCAGCGGCCTGGTCAAGAAGACCCGCCTGTCCGAGTACGACTC
>NZ_JBFAIA010000114.1:0-26686 GCF_040654455.1 Nonomuraea sp. NPDC050691 | reverse complement strand
GCGCCTGCCGTACACGCGGCGGCCGGGGGTGGTGGTGGAGGCCGTGGAGGGCATCGCCGCCGCCCGCGCGCACGGCCCGGCCGCAGGCCGCCGGCCCGCCGACGCGCTCGTCCCCATGGTCTGACCCTCGGCCCGGGCCCGGGCCCGGGCCCGGCCCGGCCCGGAGGACGGCGCGCCGTTCACTCGGAGGGCGGGACGCCCCGGGCCAGCGGGGCGCGCCACTTGTAGCGCATCGCGGCCACCCGCAGCCCGAAAGCCACCACCGCCGAGGCCAGCGTGGCCGGCCAGCCGTGCAGCCCGAGCGTGGACAGCTCCGCCATCATGGCCGAGCCGAGCAGCGCGGGCACCGCGTAGAGCTGCCGGTCGTACAGCAGCGTCGGGATCTCCCCGGCCAGCACGTCGCGCAGCATGCCGCCGCCCACACCCGTGGTGACGCCGAGCAGGGTCGCGTGCAGCGGGCTCAGCCCGTACTCCAGGGCCTTGAGCGTGCCGACCGCGCAGAACAGGCCGAGACCGGCAGCGTCGAACACCAGGATGGCCGGCATCACCCGCGCCACGTGCGGATGCCAGAAGAACACGATCACCGTGGCCGCCAGCGGCACCAGCACGTACCCCACGCTCTGGAAGGCGGCCGGCCTGACGTTGAGGATGAGGTCGCGCACCACGCCGCCGCCCAGCGCCGTCATCTCGGCCAGCACGGCCATCCCGACCACGTCGAGTCGTTTGCGCACGCCCATGAGCGCGCCGGACAGCGCGAAGACGAAGATTCCCACGAGGTCGAGCAGTTCGGGCACGGTCACCATTAAATCTAGCGAGGGATCGCGGGTTCGCCCCGGTAGGGGGTGTCTTTCCTGGTACGGTTCTGCCGCGCTCCCAGGGGCGCCGGTCAGGGCTTGGCCGTCGCCTACTCCGGCCACCTCGGCTGGAGAAAGCGAGAAGCCGCTCCCTCCAGGGAGCGGAGGAGTCACGTCTGTCGGATCAAGGGATCCGACAGAGCCGCCGGGTCGGCCTGCCGGGCCGGCGGGTCAGCGGGTGGGCGGCGTCGCCGGCTCGTGGTGCTCCGACATCAGGTGGCGCAGCTTCCTGGTGAACATCAGCAGCGCGAGCCCGGCCACGATGGCCATCAGCGCCAGCAGCGTGTAGTACGCCGGGTCGGACATCACGTCGCTCAGCCGCCCGGTCTGCCCGCCGATCGCGTCGCCCACCGAGATCGAGATGAACCACAGCCCCAGCATCTGCCCCTTGAACGCCTGGGGGGCCAGCTTGGTGGTGACCGACAGGCCGACCGGGCTCAGCGACAGCTCGCCGAACACCTGGATGAGGTACACCAGCACCAGCCACCACACCGACACCCGGCCGCCCTGGGCCAGGGTGGACGCCAGCGCCATCACGAGGAAGCTCAGGCCCACCATGACCAGGGCGAAGGAGAACTTCTGCGGCGTGCTCACCCGCGTGCCGAGCTTCACCCACAGCGCCGCGAACACCGGCACGAAGATCATGATGAACAGCGGGTTGAACGACTGGGTGGTCGCCGCGTTGATGTGGACGCCGAACAGCGTCAGGTCCGTGTGGTTCTGGGCGAAGAACAGCAGCTTGCTCGGCGCCAGGTCGTACAGCATCCAGAAGATCGCGGCGGCGGTGAACAGCCAGATGTAGGCCTTCATCCGCGACCGCTCGTCCTCGGTCAGGTCGTGGCTGCCCATCAGGATGTAGCCGAAGTAGAGGACGGGCACCGCGAGGATGACGACGGTCACGACCACCGTGAACCGGTCGATCGTGAACGTCCCCGTCGCCACCCAGACCGCCATGGCCACCACGACGCCGAGCGCGGCCAGCCCCACGTGCCGCAGCGCCTGGCGGCGGTGCTCCGGGGTCAGCGGCATGTTCGGCTCGTCGCCGACGCCGCGCAGGTGCCCGCGGCCGAGGACGTACTGCGCGAGGCCGAGCGCCATGCCGACGGCCGCGGCGCCGAAGCCCAGGTGCCAGCGGTCGCCGTCGGCCAGCCAGCCCACCACGATCGGCGCGAAGAACGCGCCCAGGTTGATGCCCAGGTAGAACAGCGAGAACCCGGCGTCGCGGCGGCCGTCGTCCTCGTCCGCGTAGAGCTTGCCCACCATGACCGAGATGTTCGGCTTGAGCAGCCCCGTCCCGGCGATGATCAGCGCCAGCCCCAGCCAGACGAAGAACGACGACGCGACGGGGATGGCCATGCTGATGTGGCCGCACATGATGACGAACCCGCCCCAGAACACCGAGCGGCGCGGCCCGAGGATGCGGTCGGCGATCCAGCCGCCCGGCAGCGCCACCAGGTAGATGAGCGCGCCGTACACGCCGACGACGGCCGTCGCCGTCTGCTCGCTGAGGCCCAGGCCGTGCTGGGCGGGGGAGGCGGCCATGAACGTGGCCAGGATGGCCCGCAGGCCGTACCAGCTGAACCGTTCCCACATCTCGGTGCCGAACAGCGTGGCCAGCCCCCACGGGTGACCGAAGAACGTGCGTTCGTGCGTCTCGTGCGTGGTCATGCTCGCCCCCGGGCATCTTCCGCATCCGTGGAGTCACTCTACGTGACAGGCGTTCCCGCCCACCGGAGAGGTCTTGCCGCTACCCCGGACGTGTGGTGCGATGCATGCCCCTGGACTTGTGAACATGTGAGGAGCGCGTGCCATGGCCGGTGTCCTCGGCGTGCGGGCGGAGATCGACGAGCTGATCGCCGGCCGGACCATCTGCGATCAGCTCAGGGCGGCGGCCGAACGGCACCCCGACGCCCCCGCCTACTCCGACCCGGCCGAGGGCGGCTGGGTCACCCTCACCTACGCCGAGGCGCGGCGGCGGGTGCTGGAGATCGCCGCCGGCTTCGCCGCGATCGGCCTGCGGCCCGGCGAGACGGTCGCGCTCATGATGATCAACCGCAGCGAGCACGTGCTGGCCGACCTCGGGGCCGTCCACGCGGGCGGGATCGGGTGCACGATCTACTCCACGTTCGCGGCCGAGCAGGTCGGGTTCGTCGCGGCCGACGTCGGCGCCGTCTTCGCCGTGCTGGGCGGTCCCGGCGAGCTCGCGCGCTGGGAGCCCGTCCTGGACCGGCTGCCCGGCCTGCGCAAGGTCATCCTGCTGGAGGGGGCGCCGGCCGGCGACGACCGGTTCATGTCCTGGGACGACCTGCTCGCGCTCGGCCGCTCCGCGCTGGCCGCAGACCCGGACGCCGTCGAGGCCCGGTGGCGCGCCGTGACCGCCGAGGACGTGGTGACCGTCCTCTACACCTCGGGCACCACCGGCAACCCGAAGGGGGTGCCGCTCACTCACCACAACGTGCTCTACGAGGTGGCGGCCACCGACCGCATGGCCACGCTGCCCGAGCGCGGCACCCAGATCTCCTACCTGACGTACGCCCACATCGCCGAACGGGTGCTCAGCCTCTACCTGCCGCTGGTGAAGGCCTCGCACGTGCACTTCTGCACCGATCTGGCCGAGCTGGGCGCCACGCTCGGCCAGGTGCGGCCCATGATGTTCTTCGGTGTGCCCCGCGTGTGGGAGAAGATGATGGCCCGCCTGCTCGCCGTGCTGTCCGCCCAGCCGGAGGAGCGCCAGGAGGCGGTGCGGCGGGCCATGGCGGCGGGCGTCGCCCACGTCGAGGCGGGCCAGCACGGCCACACGGCGACCCCCGAGGTGCGGGCCGCGTACGAACGGGCCGACGCGGAGCTGCTGGCGGGCGTGCGCGCGCTCATCGGCTTCGACCGTGCGGAGTGGACCGCCACGGGCGCCGCACCGCTGCCCGCCGAGGTGCAGCGCTTCTACGCCGGGCTCGGGCTCAAGGTCATCGACGTGTACGGCATGACGGAGACGACCGGCGCGTTCACCGGCAACGGCCCCGGCTGCTACCGCCTCGGCACCGTCGGCCGGGCCGAGCCCGGCGTCGAGGTGCGCATCGCCGAGGACGGTGAGATCCTCACCCGCAGCCCCCTCAACACCCGCGGCTACCTCAACCGGCCCGAGGGCACCGCCGCGCTCATCGACGACGACGGCTGGCTGCACACCGGCGACATCGGCACGGTCGACGACGACGGCTTCTACCGGGTCGTGGACCGCAAGAAGGAGCTCATCATCACCTCCGGTGGCGAGAACATCTCACCCGCCGCGATCGAGAATCGCCTCAAGGAGCACCCCCTCGTCGGCCAGGCCCTCGCCTACGGCGACAACCGTCCCTATCCGGTCGCCGTCCTCACCCTCGACCCGGACGTGGCGCCCGGCTGGGCCCGCGCCCGCGGCATCGAGGGCACCCTCGCCGAGCTGGCCGCCCATCCCGACGTGCTCAAGGAGGTCGAGGCCGCCGTCGCCGCCGCCAACGAGCGGCTCGCCCGGGTCCAGCAGGTCAAGCGGTGGGCGCTGCTCGGCACCGAGTGGACCGCCGAGAGCGAGGAGCTCACGCCCAGCCTCAAGCTGAAACGGCGGGTCATCCACGCCAAGTACGCCGCCGTCATCGAGGAGCTGTACGCCGGCTGAGGAGTCCCCGCCGAGGACGTCGTCGCAACCGGCTGAGAGTCTTTGCCTTCCGGGGCGTGTGTCGTGGTCCCTGCCATGACCGGCCGGTTCCTACGGTCTGGATCATGACCAGAAGACTCGTTCTCGTCTCGCTCGCGGCGGGGGCCCTCACGGTGCCCGCGCCGGCGTCCTCCGCCGCCACGAGCCTCCCGCACGCCTCCGCCGCCACCTCCCACGGCGCCTCCGCCGTGAACCCCGCCATGGACACCGCCGTGAACCCCGCCATGGACACCGCCGTGAACACCGCCGTGATGCCGGTCGCGGCCGGCTCCGGCCGCGGGCTCGCCTCCGCCGCGCGGGCCTCCGCCCCGGCCATCCGCGAGATCGTCGTACGCCCGGGCTCTCCCGTCGTCGGCCCCGGCGACTCCGTCCGCATGGTGATCGACGTGGTGGCCAAGGACGTCAAGTGGAAGAACGGGGTGACCGTCAAGGTGGAGCCCGGCGGTCCGCCGCAGGACGCCACGGCCGCGCCCGGCACCTCCACCGGCACCTCCACCGGCACCTCCACCGGCACTGGCCCGGTCCCGGGGGCGCCGGCCCCGCGCCCGGCCGTCCCGGGCCCGGCCGGCCCCGGCCGTCCGTCGGGTTCCGCTCCGGGAGTGCCGGCCCAGGCGCCGCCCGCCGTGGCCGCCGACGACCAGGGCGTGCCCGTGGTGCCGGTCGGCCGCGCCGTCCGCCCGCAGGGCCGCCCGCTGCTGCCCGTGCGCGACCACCAGCCGGCCCTGGTCCCGTCCTCACGCGACCACTCCGCCTCCGTGCCGCCGGGCACGGCCCGCCTGGCCGCGCCGCAGCGCGACCACAAGCGCCGCCCCGACCCCCGTGACACGGAGGCCGGGCGCGGCAGGCGCGGCCATTCGGTGTCCTGGCGGCCGACGCCGAGCTGGATGAGCCTCAACGGCGACTGGCAGACGTGGCGTTTCCTTCCCGACAAGGGCCTGACCCGGTACTACCCGGCGGGCACCTGGACCGTCACCGCGACCGCCGTCGGCGCCGACGGGGCCACGACGACGAAGTACGCCACGTTCCAGCTCCGCCGCGAGACCAAGCTGGACGGTGTGCGCGTCGCCCCCTCACCGGACGGCTCGGCCGTGCGGTTCAGCGGCTCGCTGAGCCGCCTCGGGCCGCGGGGGGTCGCCGACTACGCCCCGTTCGCCGAGCAGCCGGTGGACATCCTCTGGCGTCCCGAGGGGGCCGGCGCGTGGGAGGTGGTGGCCGAGGCCACCACGGGTGAGGGTGGCGCCTTCGCCAAGGACGTGGAGGGCCGTACCGGCGGCTCCTGGCGCCTGCGGTTCGAGGGGACCCCGCGCTACGCCCCGATCCTCTCGAAAGTCCACCAGCTCTCCAGCTAATTCCGATAAATAGCTCGAAATAGACATATATCGGGCTATAAAATGAAGAGTCGTTGCATAACCGTGATCTGCGGATCGCAACTTTTCTTTACCCGATCGCGTCATTCGCGATGACGCGCGACCGTCCGGACGCGCGTTCCACACGGGGAAGGAAGTTCATTCGATGATGCGACGACTCGCCGCCGGCCTGGCGGCGGCCGCTCTGGGCGTCACCATGGTGGGGGCGGCCGCCGCCCCCGCGCTGGCGGACCCGGACGTCGACGGCGGCCACACCGTGCTCCGGTTCGACGCGGGCCCCGAGCCCGTCTGGCAGGGCAGGACGCTCTCGCTGGACGGCCGGCTCTCGGTGGAGTGCGAGGAGGACTACATCAGCGGCTTCGTCTCCGTCCACCACGCCGACTACTGCAAGGAGTCGGAGTCGTGGCACCGGCTCGGCTGGAAGCGGATCGAGATCCTCTTCCGTCCGGACCGCGGCGGGGACTGGGAGCACGTCGAGACGGTCACGACCAGCCGTGACGGCTCCTTCCACACCAGGGTCCCGGCCTACGGCTCGGGCACGTGGCGGGCGGTCTTCGAGGGCTCCCGCCGCCTCGACCCGGCGGAGGCCACGGACTGGGTCAAGGTCGTCGGCCACCGCCGCTGACCCGCCCGGCGCCTCGCGCCGCACCGCCCGGCTCCCTCCAGGGGCCGGGCGGTCGCCTTTCCGCCCTCCGTCCCGGTGCCGGCGAGAGAGCCGGGCGCCGGCGGGTGTCAGGTCAGCGTGTCAGGTCAGGCGGCCCACGTGCGCCAGCGCCTGCTTGAGCAGGACCCCCTGGCCGCCCGTCATCTCCTGCTGCACCATCGGCGAGGCCGCCTCCTCCGGCGTGAACCACACCAGGTCAAGCGCGTCCTGGCGCGGCCGGCAGTCGCCCCGCACCGGCACGATGTAGGCCAGCGACACCGCGTGCTGGCGCGGGTCGTGGTAGGGCGTGACCTCAGGGGACGGGAAATACTCCGCCACCGTGAACGGCGCGAGGGAGGCCGGCAGGCTGGGCAGGGCGACCGGCCCGAGGTCCTTCTCCAGGTGCCGCAGCAGCGCGTCGCGGACCCGCTCCTGGTAGAGGACCCGCCCGGAGACCAGCGCCCGGCTCACGGTGCCGTCGGGGGCGATACGCAGCAGCAGGCCCACGTGGGTCACGATGCCCATGTCGTCCACCCGCACCGGCACGGCGTCGACGTACAGGATCGGCATCCGGCCGCGCAGCGACTCCAGCTCCTCGGGAGCGAGCCAGCCGGGCGTGGTTTCGGTCATTTCGGTCATCTGTTGATCGTACTGGGCCGCGCGTGGCTGGCGGGGGAGGCGGGCGGGCCTTCGAAGAGGATGCCGCGCAGCAAACCTGCGGCGGGCCGGTCGATCACCACCGCGCCCGCCGCCGGCGCGGCCGTCCCGGCCCGGGCCCGCGCCAGCAGCGCCTCCCAGTGGCGGCGGTGGTAGGAGAACGTGCGCGCCCCCACCACCCGGGCGCGGGCCCGCTGACCGGCCAGGGCCGCCTCGGGGGAGGCGTCGAGCAGCAGCAGGTGGAAGTCCACGCCGCGACGGCGGGCCATCCGGGCGAACAGGCGCAGCACCACGGGGCCGCAGCCGCGGTTGTGCGCGATCACGGGCCCGGCGGCCAGCGCGCGCCGGATCCGCCACAGATGGGTGGCGAACACGACCGCCGTGCGCGCCGGCTTGGGCGCCCGCCCGAGGGCGCCGGCCCAGCGCAGCCTCGACTGCATCGAGTCGATCACCGTCACCCCGGCCGCGGCCACGGGCGCCGTCTCGGAGCCGTCCAGCCCGTACAGGCGGCGCAGCAACGTGCTCTTGCCCGCGCCGGGCAGACCTGTGAGGATCACCAGCGACCCGGCCGGGTAGCGCAGCGTCCCGGTCTCCACGGGGGCCGGTGACAGGGGCGAAGCTGTTCGGGTGGTGTGTCCGGTCATCTGGGGAACCTCCGCGTCCGGCCTGTCGCGCGGGGGTGCTCCCGCCTGCACTGGCGAACGAAGACCCGGCCGGCGGGGTTCCGCGGCACGGAGATCGCCTTCCGGGACGCGCGCCGGGACCGTTCCTGTTAGCGTTATCGGGAAAGGGGTGAGGCGGATGGCGACGGCATCGGACGGGGGCGGCAGGCCGCGCAGCAGGCCCGCGGTGCTCGGCGACGTCGCCGCGCTCGCCGGCGTCTCGGCGATGACCGTCTCGCGCGTGCTCAACACGCCCGACCGCGTGCGTGCCGAGACCCGGGCGCGCGTGCTGGCGGCCGTGCGCGAGCTCGACTACTGGCCCAACTCCGCGGCCCGGCAGCTCGTCACCGGCCGCTCGGGCGTGCTCGGCGTGGTCAGCATCGACACCACCCTGTACGGCCCGGCCTCCACGCTCTACTGCATCGAGCAGACCGCCCGGCTCAGCGGCTACACCGTGAGCATCGCGAGCCTGAGCGCGCTCAACCGGCGCTCCATCGAGGAGGGCGTCCACCGGCTGCGCTCCCAGTCGGTCGACGGCGTCATCATCGTCGCGCCGCACGAGTCGGCCGCCGACGGCCTGCGCCACCTGCCGCCCGACCTCCCGGTGGTCGCGGTCGACGCGGGCGAGCACATCCCGGTCCCGGTCGCCATGGTCGACCAGCGGGCCGGCGCCGTCCGCGCCACCCGCCACCTGCTGAGCCTCGGCCACGAGACCGTCTGGCACCTGGGCGGCCCGGCCGACTGGATCGACGCCAGCGGCCGCATCGAGGGCTGGAAGAGCGTCCTGGAGGCCGAGGGCCGGCCGGTGCCAGAGCCGCTGCGCGGCGACTGGAGCCCCCGCTCGGGCCACCAGCTCGGCCGGCGGCTGGCCGCCGACCCCTCGGTGACGGCCGTGTTCGTCGGCAACGACCAGATGGCGCTCGGCGTGCTGCGCGCCATGCGCGAGGCCGGGCGGCGGGTGCCCGAGGACGTGAGCGTGGTGGGCTTCGACGACGTGCCCGAGTCGGCGTACTTCTGGCCGCCCCTGACCACCGTGCGGCAGGACTTCCGCGAGGTCGGCCGGCACGCCTTCCACCTGCTCCTCAACCGCATGGCGGGCGAGGACGGGGAGACGCGCCGGCTGGTCGAGCCCGACCTGGTGGTGCGGGAGAGCACCGGCTCCCCGAAGCGCGCCTGAGGGCGCCCGCGGGGAGTGCCGCGTCCGGGCGAGACAGCATGCCGCTCCGTGGGGCGCGTGCGCCGCGCCCCACGGAGCGGGTGAGGGTCAGGCCAGGTGGATCACGTTCCACGAGACCGGCGGCAGCAGCACCCGCAGGGGGTCGTGCTCCACGTCCGGGTTGGGGCGGGGCGCCACCCGGTCCGGCTCGTCGGCGGTGTTGCGCGCGTAGACGTCCGCGTCGGTGAGCGTCGTCGCCCCCGTGACCCGGACGCCGCCGAGCGACCGCGCGTCGATCTCCAGCGACAGCGGCCCGTCGGTGGACCGGTTGACCGCGAACACCGTGACGCCGCCGTCCTCGCCGCGGGTGGCCACCGCGTGCAGCATCGGCACCTCGCCGTACTCGGCCGTCTCGTACGACGGCGACACCGGCTCGACCCGCAGCACCTCGCCCGAGGCGTACCGTGACGCCTGCGCGAACGGGTGGAACGTGGTCTGCCGCCAGGCCCGCCCGCCCGGCTCGGTCATGATCGGCGCGATCACGTTGACGAGCTGGGCCAGCGACGCGGCCGTCACCCGGTCGCTGTTGCGCAGCAGCGTGATGAGCAGCCCGCCGAAGGCGACCGCGTCGGCCAGGTGGTAGTGGTCCTCCAGCAGCGGCGGCGCGACGGGCCAGTCGCGCGGCGGCTCGGCGGACTGGAAGCGCGACAGGTACCAGATGTTCCACTCGTCGAAGGAGATGTCGATCCGCTTGCGGGACTTCAGCTTGGCGCCGACGTGGTCGGCCGTGGCGACCACGGACCGGATGAAGTACTCCATGTCGGTCGAGCAGGCCAGGAAGCTGCCGAGGTCCCCGTCCTTCTCCTCGTAGTAGGCGTGGCAGGAGACGAAGTCGACGACGTCGTAGGTGTGCTCCAGCACCTCCGCCTCCCACGCGCCGAAGGTCGGCATCGTCGAGCCGGAGCTGCCGCAGGCGACCAGTTCCAGGTTCGGGTCGACCATGCGCATGGCGCGGGCGGTCTCGGCGGCGAGCCGGCCGTACTCGCGGGCGGTCTTGTGTCCCGTCTGCCAGGGGCCGTCCATCTCGTTGCCCAGGCACCACATGCGGATGTCGTGGGGCTCCTTGGCGCCGTTCGCGATCCGCAGGTCGGACAGGGCGGTGCCGGACGGGTGGTTGCAGTACTCCAGGAGGTCGACGGCCTCGGCGATGCCCCGGGTGCCCAGGTTGATCGCCATCATCGGCTCCACGCCGGCCTTGCGGCACCAGGCCATGAACTCGTCGACGCCGACCTCGTTGGTCTCGGTGCTGTGCCAGGCGAGGTCGAGCCGGCGCGGCCGCTTCTCGCGCGGGCCGACGCCGTCCTCCCAGCGGTAGCCGGAGACGAAGTTGCCGCCGGGGTAGCGGACCGTGCTGACACCCAGCTCGCGGGTCAGGTCGAGGACGTCGCGGCGAAAGCCGTCCTCGTCGGCCGACGGGTGCCCGGGCTCGTGGATGCCGGTGTAGACGCATCGGCCCAGGTGCTCGACGAACGTGCCGAACGTGCGGCGCCGCACGGGGGCCACATGGAACGCCGGATCGATGGTGAGGTGGGCCTCGCGGGCAGTGCTGCTCACGTGGTCTCGCGCTCCTGTGGTGCAGACGTGACGGGATCGCCCCGATTGTTAGCGCTATCACCTTGAACGTCAAGGTCTGTGAGGTATCTGACCCGCGCTCTTGACAGGCGAATTGTGACCGCTAACACTCAAGGCACCCTGAAGCCCGGCCCGCCTGGCCGGCACGGACCCCATCCACTCGATCTCGCGCGCCCTCCCGCCGCGGGCGCGGTGTTCACGTCAACATCCACGGCATCCTGTCCAGAGGAAGAGGCCCATCGTGGACGGACCACCCCTCACCCGCCGCAGCCTCCTGGGCGGCGGCCTCGCGCTCCTCGGCGCGGGCGCCGCCGGCTGCTCGATCCCCGTCGGACTCGGCTCGTCCCGGACCCGCGTGCGCTACTGGCACTTCCTCGGCGCCAGCGACGGCATCATCATGAACGGCATGGTCCGCGCGTTCGGCGCGGCCAACCAGGGCATCGCCGTGGAGGAGAACGTGCTCGCCTGGGGCGAGCCGTACTACACGAAGATCGCCATGGCCGGGGCCGGCGGCCGCTCGCCCGACCTGGCCACCTTCCACCTGGCCCGACTGTCCGGCATCGGCGCCGGCCGCATCCTCGACCCGATCGACACCGGGCTGCTCGCCGAGAACGGCCTCAAGGCCGCCGACTTCAGCCCGCCCATCTGGGAGCGGGCGCATGTGAACGGCGAACTGTACGCCGTCCCGTTCGACGCCCACCCCATGGTGCAGTACTACAACACCGAGATCTGCGAGCGGGCCGGCCTGCTCGGCCCCGACGGCCGCCTGCTGCCGACCAACGGCCCCGAGGAACTGCTCGCCGCGCTGCGCAAGGCCAAGTCCGCGCTCGGCGGCAAGCCGCCGCTCGCCTTCGACGCCCTCGGCCTCGGCACGGTCGGCCCCTGGCGGCTCTGGTGGTCGCTCTACCCGCAGAGCGGCGGCACGCTGCTGTCGGAGGACGGCTCCCGCGTCACCCTCGACGACGCCAAGGCGCTCGACGCGCTGCGCCTCATGCGCACCCTCGGCGAGGAGGGGCTGTGCGACACGCGCACCGATTACGGCGCCTCCGTGGCCGCCTTCACCAACGGCCAGGCCGCGTTCCTGTGGAACGGCGACTGGGAGGCCACCGGCCTCAAGCAGCGCGGCACCCCGTTCAGCATGGCCCGCTTCCCCAACGTCTTCGGCAGGGGCTCGGCCCAGGCCGACTGCCACGCCTTCGTCCTTCCGCACCAGCGCGAGCGCGACCCCGAGGTCGAGCGGGCCACCTACCGCTTCATCGCGTACCTCGTGAAGAACAGCGCCGACTGGGCCGTCGCCGGGCACGTCCCCGCCTACCTTCCCGCGCTGGAGGAGCCCGACTACCTCGCGCTGAAACCGCAGTCGGAGTACCGCTCCGTCATCACCGAGGTCGCCCTCGACCCGAGGGCGTGGTTCGCCGGCTCCGCCTCGCGGCTGTGGCTGGAGTTCGGCCAGGCGTTCTCCCCGGTCATCAGCGGCACCCGCACCCCCGAGCAGGGGCTGGCCCAGGCCAAGCAGGCGCTGAGCCGGCTGATGGCCGCGCCCAACCCCTTCCCCCCGCAGGAGCGATGATGACCACCGTCGCCGTCCCCGCGCCCACCGCCGCGCCCGCGGAGGAGGCCCGGCCCCACCGCCGCTGGACGCAGCACGGGCTGCTGTTCATCGCGCCCTTCTTCGCGATCTACCTCGCCTTCCTCGTCTGGCCCCTGCTCCAGGGCGTGCGGATGAGCCTGTCGAGCGTCAACATCGCCGGCACCAACGACCGCTTCGTCGGCCTCGCCAACTACATCGAGGCGTTCGGCGACCCCCGCATGTGGCGCTCCCTGTGGAACACCGTCGTGTTCACCGCGCTCAGCACGATCCCCCTCGTGCTGGTCGGCCTCGGCCTCGCCCTGCTCGTGCACAACCTGCGCTTCGTGCAGTGGCTGTGGCGGCTGTCGTTCTTCGGCCCGTTCCTGCTGCCGTCGGCCGTCGTGTCGGTGCTGTGGCTGCAGATGATCTACCCGCCGGCGTACGGCCTGATCAACGGCGCCCTCGGCACCGACGTCCTCTGGCTCGGCGATCCGTCCACGGCCATGTGGTCGATGGTGCTGACCACCGTGTGGTGGACGGTCGGCTTCAACTTCCTGCTCTACCTCGCCGCGCTCCAGTCGATCCCGCGCCACCTGTACGAGGCCGCCGAGCTCGACGGGGCGTCGGCCTGGCAGCGGCTGCGCTCCATCACGCTGCCCCTGCTCGGCCGCACCACCGCGCTCGTCGTCGTGCTCCAGCTCCTCGCCTCGCTGAAGGTCTTCGACCAGATCTACCTGATGACCGGCGGCGGCCCCGAGGACTCCACCCGGCCGATCATCGAGTACGCCTACGACGCCGGGTTCACCGGCTACCGCATCGGCTACGCCTCGGCCGTCTCCTACATCCTGTTCGCACTCATCGTCGTCGTCTCCCTGGCGCAGCTGCGGCTGTTCCGCAAGAGCGAGGAGCCGTCATGACCAAGAGGTTCGGCTGGGGCCAGCTCGTACTGCTGGCCGTCGCCCTCGTGCTCGCCGCCGTCTGGCTCGCGCCCATCGCCTGGGCCGTGGCCACCTCGCTCAAACCCGAGACCGAGACCACCAGGCTGCCGCTGGAGTGGATCGGCAGCCGCGTCACCCTCGACGCCTACAGCCTCGTCCTCGGCACCGGCGGCATCGTGAAGTGGGCGATCAACTCGGTGGTCACCGCGGCGGTCGTGACCGTCATGACCGTCCTGTTCTCCGCCATGGCCGCCTACGGCTTCGCCCGCACCAGCTTCCGCGGCCGGCGCGCGCTGCTGACCGTGATCCTGGCCGGGATCATGGTGCCGCCCCAGGTGCTCATCGCGCCGCTGTTCGCCGAGATGGTCTCGCTGGGGCTGGTCGACACCTGGTGGGCGATCATCCTGCCGCAGGTGGCCGCCCCGCTGATCGTCTACATCCTCTACAAGTTCTTCCACGACGTGCCGCCGGAACTGGAACAGGCGGCCTTCGTGGACGGCGCCGGACGCTGGCGGGTGTTCTTCACCATCGTGCTGCCGCTGTCGCGGCCGGTACTCGCCGCCGTGTCGATCTTCACGTTCATCACGACGTGGAACAACTTCCTCTGGCCGTTCCTCGTCTCCACCGACCCGAACACGATGACCCTGCCCGTCGGGCTGGCCAACGTCGTGCAGGGCACCTTCGGCCTGCGCTATGCCCAGATCATGGCCTCCGTCGTGCTCGCCGGGCTGCCGCTGCTCGTCGTGTTCGTACTGTTCCAGCGGCAGATCGTCCGCGGCGTCGCGCACACCGGCCTGGCCGGCCAGTGACGTTTCCGAGGGGGTCCCGCCGGCGGGCGGAACCCCCTCACGATCACGCCCCGGCGCGGGCGGCCCGCCGGGCGACGACCGCCCGCCCCATCCCCGGGTCGTCGCAGAACGCCCCGTCGACGCCGAGGTCCAGCAGCCGCTCCAGCCAGCCCGTCACGTCGCCCGTGGCGCGCGGGTACACCGGGCTCGCCGGGTTCCCCAGCCGGTGGTCGGCCGGGAGCTGGGAGTTCTCGGTGCGCACGGTCCAGACGTGCACCTCCAGGCGCCTGCGGTGCGCGTCGGCCACCAGCGTCGTGGGCTCCAGCAGCCTGCCGTCCGCGCCGGCCGGCACCACCCGCCGGGTGTCCACCCCGATGCCGTCCGCGTACGACGCCACCTCACGCAGCCCCTCGGGCTCGACCATGTCGTCGTAGGTGCGCGGATCGCCGGCCGCCACCCAGTCGTAGGGCGCGCCGCCCCACGTGATCAGCTGGATCAGCGGCAGCCGCGTCTTCGACCGCAGGTCGCGCAGGTTGGCCGTCTCGAACGACTGGATGAACACCTTGCGCACCTTGTGCGCGTTCAGCACCTCCAGCAGCGGCTCCTCCAGCGACAGGCCGACGGAGTCGAAGTAGCTCGGATGCTTGGTCTCCGGGTAGACGCCCACACCGTGCCGCTCGGCGAGCCGCACGACCTCCTCGAACGTCGGGATCTCCGCCAGCCCGTCGAAGGCGGCGTTGTCCGGCCGCAGATCCGGCACGCGTTCCTTGGCCCGCAGCGTCTTCAGCTCGGCCAGCGTGAAGTCCTCGGTGAACCAGCCGGTCACCGGCCGGCCGTCGATCGTCTTGGTCGTGCGCCGCCCGGCGAACTCCGGCCGGGAGGTCACGTCGGTGGTGCCGGAGATCTCGTTCTCGTGCCGGGCCACCAGCACGTGGTCCTTGGTGGAGACCAGGTCGGGCTCGATGTAGTCGGCGCCCAGGGCGATGGCCGCCTCGTACGACAGCAGGGTGTGCTCGGGCCGGTGGGCGCTGGCGCCGCGGTGACCGATCACGACGGGGGAGTGGCCGCGGCCGGCGGCCGTGGCGGGGTCGGGTTGCGTAAGCACGACGGCGACCGTACCGCCGAGGCCGCCCACGAGGACGGCCAGCGCGCCCGCGACCCATCTGCGCGTCATCATGCGGCGAACACCAGACCGGGGGCCCCGGGGTTACGCCCGGATGGTCATGGGGTGGCGGTGGCCGACGGGCTCGCCGTGGCTCCCGGAGGCGCGGGGGAACCGGACGGCGGCGCCCCGCTCGGGTTGGGCGCGCTCGGGTTGGGCGCGCTCGGGTTGAGCGTGGCGAACACCCCGCTCCTCGCCACGACCGGCACGATGAGCCGCATGTCGCCGGGCCCGGCGGTGAAGCTGAACGTCATCGGCACCGAGCCCGTGTTCGCCACGCCGGTGACGGTGCCGATCGGCCGGTCGGTCCCCACGATGCCCCGGGGCGGCACCTCCACCGTGCCGGACAGCTGGGCCTGCCCGCCACCGCTCAGCGTGACCTTCTCCAGGCGTATCGGCTCGGCCCGGTCGTTGATCAGGACCGCGTACAGCGGCAGCCCGGCGGCCGGCGTCTCCGGCCGCGCCGCCGGCTGCCCGCCGAGGAGGAACGCGTTGCGCACGTGCACCTGCTTGGCGCTGGCGTTGGCGCCCTCGTTCTGGGGGGTGAAGATGCGGGTGACGTCCTCGGAGTTGTACGTCAGGCCGGTGCACCCCGCGGTCGCGAGCAGCAGCGCGACAGCGGGGACGACGACGGGACGGCGCATGGCGGGCCCTTCCTCCACTCGGATCCGACGCCCCATCCGTTACCCGCTGTGACCAGGCCAAACACCCACATCGCGCAGGTCAGCCCTTGTAGTTGAACACCTGGCTGAGCGTGTGCCGCACCTCCACCAGGTCCCGCTGGTCGGCCATGACCTGGTCGATCGGCTTGTACGCCTCCGGGTGCTCGTCCACCAGGGCCTCGGCCCGGTCCGCGTTCCAGGTGCGGCCGCGCATCGCCTCGGCCAGCGAGCCGGCGCTCAGCCGCTTCTTGGCCTTGGTGCGCGACATCCGGCGTCCCGCGCCGTGCGAGCACGAGTCGTACGAGTCGGGGTTGCCGCGCCCGCGCACGATGTACGACCGCGTGCCCATCGACCCCGGGATCACGCCCTCGTCACCGGTGGCGGCCTTGATGGCCCCCTTCCGCGTGATCCACAGCTCCTTGCCGCCGTGCGTCTCGAGCTGGGTGAAGTTGTGGTGGCAGTTGATCTTGCGGACCCGCGCGCCCTTGCCGGCGACCTGGAACAGGGCGTCCACGAGCACGTGGTCCATCCGGGCGCGCGAGGCCATGGCGTAGCTCTGCGCCCACAGCATGTCCTGGACGTACGCCTCGAACTCCGGCGTGCCCTGGGTGAAGTAGGCCAGGTCGGGGTCTTCCAGGCCCATCTCCTGGCGCCGCATCAGGCCCTTGGCGCCGGTGATGTGCTTGGTCGCGAGCTGGTTGCCGATGCCGCGCGAGCCCGAGTGGAGCACCGTCCACACCCGCTCCCGCTCGTCCAGGCACACCTCGACGAAGTGGTTGCCCGACCCGAGCGTGCCGAACTGGGTGGCCACCGTCCTCTCCTGCTTGGCCGTCAGCTCGGTGCGCGGCAGCCCGAGGCCGCTCAGCGCGCGGTCCAGGGACGGGTCGTCGTGGCCCTTGCCGACGCCGGCGGGAATGTGCCGCTCGACCAGCGGCATGAGGGCGTCGAGGGTGTCGGGCAGGTCGGCGGCGGTGAGGGTCGTCTCGGTGGCGACCATGCCGCAGCCGATGTCGACGCCCACGGCCGCCGGGATGATCGCCCCCTCGGTGGGGATGACCGAGCCGACCGTGGCGCCGATGCCGACGTGCGCGTCGGGCATGAGCGCGACGTGGCCGGCGACGAACGGCAGGCGCGCGGTGCGGGCGGCCTGCGCGATCGCGGCGTCGTCGATCTCGCTGGCCCACGAGAGCACGTCGGGTGCGGGCTGGTTCGGCATGACAGACATCTCCTTGGCTCGTCCGTGCCCCAGTGTGCCGCGATCATGAGGGCGAACCCCACCGGTTTTTCCGCTACGCGCCCTGGACGGCGCCGAACAGGGGCAGGCACGGCTCCAGCCCGTCGATGCGGTGACCGGGCGGCGTGCTCCAGTGCTCGCGGTCCAGCCGCAGCCGCTGCTGCACCGCCAGCTCGCCCCGGCGGCTGTTGCGCGCGAGGCCGTCCTCCCGGTAGCCGAGCCGGCGGGAGACGCTCAGCGACCGCTGGTTGTCGAGGTACGCCTCCGAGATCGCGGTCTCGGCGCCGAGACCGTCGAAGGCCAGGTGCAGCACGGCCCTGCGCATCTCGGTGCCGATGCCCCGGCCCTGGTGGCGCAGGCCGAGCCAGGAGCCCGTGCGCACCTCGCGGGTGACCGCGAAGTCCACGGCCTCCAGCTCCTGCACGCCCACGACCTGTCCCTCGAAGACCGTGACGAGGGGGCAGCTCCAGGAGGCCGGCGTCCAGGCTGCCCAGCGCCCGAAGTGGTACTGCACGGTGCCACGGGCGCGCTCCTCCGGGGAGGCGTCCGTCCAGGGGTGGAGGAACGGCATGTCCGCCGGGTCGTGGACGCCTTCGGCGGCGCGCTCGGCCAGCTCGTCCAGGTCGGCGAGCGAGGGCATCCGGAGCTGCAGCCGGGGCGTGGTGATGGTCAGGGAGAAGAGAGGCCAATGTCGCATGTCCGGATCATGTCAGCTTGTCACTGGCGTCCGGCAATGAATTTGCCCGGCCTCGAAACCCGGCCGTCCCGACCTGTCCGGGAGAGGGGTGATCCTGGAGGGAGGAAGGGAATCGGTCCCGCCGCGAGGCTGTTGTGTTGGGATACGGCACGATATGACCATGCGGCTTGGGGCGACGGCGGTGCCGGGCCGTAGGCTTGCCGTCCGGCGGTCCGGCAGCCGGGCATGTGACAGCCGGCGATCTGACAGGAGGTGACGCCCATGTTGCGAGACTCGTTCGGACGGGTGGCGACGGATCTGCGGGTGTCCCTCACCGACAAGTGCAATTTGCGCTGCACGTACTGCATGCCGCCCGAGGGGCTCGACTGGCTGCCCAACGCCCAGCTCCTGACCGCCGACGAGATCGTCCGGCTGGTCACGATCGGCGTCGAGCGGCTCGGCGTCACCGAGGTCCGCTACACCGGCGGCGAGCCGCTGCTGCGCCGCGAGCTGGTGGAGATCGTCGCCCGCACCACCGCGCTGCGTCCCCGTCCGCAGGTGTCCCTGACGACCAACGGCATCGGCCTGACCAGGCTGGCCCGGCCGCTGGCCGAGGCGGGGCTCGACCGGGTCAACGTCTCGCTCGACACGCTCGACCGCGAGGTGTTCAAGCGGCTGGCGCACCGCGACCGGTTCACCGACGTGATCGACGGCCTGGCCGCCGCCCACGAGGCCGGACTGCGCCCGGTCAAGGTCAACACCGTGCTCATGCGCGACGTCAACGACCACGAGGCCGTGCCGCTGCTGCGCTTCTGCCTCGAGCAGGGCTACGAGCTGCGCTTCATCGAGCAGATGCCGCTCGACGCCCAGCACGGCTGGAGCCGCGAGAACATGGTGACCGCCGACGAGATCCTCGACCGGCTGACCGGCTCGTTCGACCTGACCCCCGACGACCTGGAGGAGCGCGGCAGCGCCCCGGCCGAGCGGTTCCTCGTGGACGGCGGGCCGGCCCGGGTGGGCGTGATCGGCTCGGTGACCCGGCCGTTCTGCGGCGCCTGCGACCGCGTCCGGCTCACCGCCGACGGCCAGGTCCGCAACTGCCTGTTCGCGACCGAGGAGTCCGACCTCAAGACGCCGATGCGGGCCGGCGCCACGGACGAGGAACTGGCCGCGCGCTGGACCGCCGCCGTGGCCCGCAAGCGCGCGGGACACGGCATCGACGACCCGTCGTTCCTGCAGCCGTCCCGGCCCATGTCGGCGATCGGCGGCTGAGGCCCGCCGGGCTCGCCCCCGCTCTCGGCGGCCCCGCCGTCTCCGGCCGACAGGGGCGCCGTCCAGGTCCGGGCGGCGGTTCATGTCGAGCTCGAAACGCCCGTACGGGTTCAAGCGCCCGGAGCGGGATTCACCCGGTGATCGTACGTGGTCGTCGCACTGGTGACTGGACCACCGTCTTCGGCGCGGAACTCGACAGGTTGTGTGGCTCGGGGTGGCCTCGATCGGGGTGAGCCTGATCGGTTCGAGGTGGCGCGTTCACCTGGTCGCCTGGTAGGCGGCGGTCCAGAAGTCGCGGTGGAGGCGGGGCGTGTGGACGGAGTCCATCGCGCTCTGTGTCAGCAGGATGCCGACGAGGTCCTCGGCCGGGTCGGCGTACGCGGTGGTGCCGAGGCCGCCGTCCCAGCCGAACTGGCCCGGGGACGCCAGGTCGCGGCGGTGGATGCGGACCGCCATGCCGAAGCCGAAGCCGCCGTGCCGGCCGAAATGGTCGCCGAAGGCGTCCTTCTCGGCCTTCTGCTCCGGCGTCAGGTGGTCCATCGTCATGAGCTCGACCGAGGCCCGGGAAAGGATCCGCTCGCCGTCCAAGGTCCCCTTGTTGAGCAGCATCCGGTAGAAGGCGTGGTAGTCCTCGACGGTCGAAACCAGCCCGTCGCCGCCGGCCTGGAACACCGGCGGGCGGCTGTACTTCCCGCCGGCGGCCTCGTCCCACACCACCGGTTCGCCGGTCTCGGGGTTGTGCGCGTAGCTGGTGGGCAGCCGGTGGATCTGGTCGGCGGGCACGTGGAAGCCGGTGTCCTTCATGCCGAGCGGCATGAACAGCCGCTCGCGGGCGAACTCCTCCAGCGACTGCCCGGTCACCCTGCCGACGAGCACGCCCAGCACGTCGGACCCGACGTGGTATTGCCACAGCTCGCCCGGCTGACGCATCAGCGGCAGGGTCCCGAGCCGCCGGATCCACTCCTCCGGCCCGAAGTCCGGCGAGGTCGTGTCCAGGCCGAGTTCGCGGATCGCGGTCTGGATCGGGTACGTGTCCGGCGGCGCCAGCACGACCCCGAAGCCGAAGGTGAAGGTCAGCAGGTCGCGTACGGTGATCGGCCGGACCGCGGGCACCGTCTCGTCCAGCGGGGCGTCGATCCGGGCGAGCACCCGGCGGTTCGCGAGCTCTGGCAGCCACTCGTCGACCGGGTCGTCCAGCCGCAGCCGGCATTCCTCGACGAGGATCATCACCGCCGTGGCGGTGACCGGCTTCGTCAGCGACGCCATGCGGAAGATCGTGTCCCGCCGCATCGGCTCGGCGCCGCCCGCGTGCATCGTGCCCATCGCCTCGATGTGAGTGTCGTCTCCGAGGCTGACGAGCGCGACCAGGCCTGGGACCGCACCGCACGCGACATGGCCGCTCAGCACGTCACGCATCCGTCGCAGCCCCGCCTCGGACAGCTGGGTGCGCTGGTGCCCTTCCCAGCGCCCCTGACTCTCCCAAGCGCCTTTGCCGTCCCAAGTGCCCTTCATATCCCAGCCGGCGACCTTCGACATGGCTCAACGTCCTTTTCGTGTAGATTGTTCTCGCTGTGCGCACACGGAACGCAGTCCGGAACGATGTGCGCAAAGGATTCTGGTTTGCAGGTGCTTCTAGTGATCTTCGCCGGGCTCTGCCGCATGCTGATCGGCCCTGGCCGCGGCCATCGCCCTCAGCCGCCTGTCGGCGCCGTCCACTCGACGAGCCGGTCCGCGATGCCGTTGTGGCCGGTCAACTCGACCGGTCGCGGGCCGAACTCCGGCCCCCGCAGCCGCATCACGATGCCGGCGACGGCGTCCGGTCGGACGAGACAGGTACGCGCCCCGTTCGCCACCGACTCGTGAAGGCGCAGGCGGGTGGTGAAGAAGGCACTGGCGGGCCGCCACGTCGTCAACGTTCAGCGTCACCGCGGAAGCGATGATGTTCACCCCATAAGCGTGCCGCCAGGCCATCCGGGACGACAACGCCGGATCCGGCACCGTGCCTTAACCTCTCGCTAAACGACGAACGGGGCCGCGTGGAACTTCGCGACATCGAGATTTTCCTGACTCTCGCCGAAGAGCTGCACTTCGGACGCACGGCGGAACGGCTGCACGTGACACCGGCTCGCGTGAGCCAGGCGATCAAGAAGCAGGAACGCCGCATCGGCGCCGTCCTTTTCGAACGCGACAACCGCCGCGTGGCGCTGACCCCCATCGGACAGCAGCTCTTGGACGACCTCAAGCCGATGTACCGCGGGCTGCTCGACAGCATCGAACGCGCCGCCCTGACCGCTCGAGGAAAGTCGAACGTGCTGCGCCTGGGCATGGTCAACGAAAATCCCCAGGACCTGCGCCCGCTGTTCGACGCCTTCAAGAGCCGCCACCCGGAATGCAACCTCCAGTTCCGCTACGCAGGCTTCGCCGATCCCTTCAGACTGCTGCGCTCCGGAGACATCGACCTGCTGATCGCCTGGTTACCCGTCAGCGAGAGCGACCTGACCGTGGGCCCCGTCGTCTGCACCGAACCGGTCGTGCTCGTGGTCGGCCCCGGCCACCGGCTGGCCGACCGGGAGTCGGTGTCGTACGAAGACCTCGGGGACGAGATCGTCTTCGGCGGAGCCCGGCCGGACTACTGGCGTAACTGGCTTGTTCCCACTCACACCCCCAGCGGACGTCCGATTCGGGTCGGCCCCATCGTCACGACCTCTGCCGAGATGATCCCCCTCGTCTCGAACGGCGAGGCCGTCTCGCCGTGTTTCGCGCACTCCACCCGCTACTACGCCCGGCCCGACCACATCTACATGCCCATCCGCGACGCACCCCTGGCCCGCTGGGCGCTCATCTGGCGCACCGCCACCGAGACCACCCTGATCCGGGACTTCGCCGAGACCGCCCGTGACCTCGGCCCCATCGCCCTTTGACCAACGACACGCCCGCGCATCGGCGCGCCCGGTGATCAGACCTTGAGCACGGGTCCGGCGTCGGAACGTAAGGGGGAACGGATGGGGGACAAAGCAGGGCGATCCGGCGGTGCACCTCTGGCGGCCCGGCTGGCGGAGGTGGTCCGACTGGGGAGTGCTGAGGACGCTCACCCGGCGGGTTCACCACGAAGATCCACGTTTCGGCCGAGGGGCGGTGCCGTCCGCTGTCGCTTGGGTCGACCCCCGGCCACTACTGCGACAGCCCGTGGATGCGAGCGGTCCTGGAGCGGATACGCATCCCGCGGATCGGCCCGGGACGCCCCGCGCACGGCCCGACAGCACAGCTCCTGGCGGCCCGTGCCCTTTGGGGCGGTCGCAGCAACCCGAAGGAGGGCCCTCTTGGGGGCCCGGCTCTCGGTTGCTCGGTTCAGTTGTCGGTGAGGGCCAGCTTCGCGCCGAGCGCCACGAACGCCCCGGCGAAGACCCGCCGCATCCACGCCATCACCGCGGGACGCGACACGACCTGGCCGGGGATGGCCGCGGCGAACCATCCGTAACCGCAGAACGCCACGAACGTCACCAGCATGAACACCCCGCTCAGCTCCAGCATGCGCACGAGCGCGGCCGGCTCGTCCGAGCTCACGAACTGCGGCAGGAACGCGAAGAAGAAGATCGACAGCTTGGGGTTGAGCACGTTCACCAGCACGCCGGAGGCGATGACCCGGCCGGCCGAGCGCGGGGCGGTCTCCGGCTCCACGCTGAGCGCCCCGCGCTCGCGCAGCGTCATGACGGCCATGAACAGCAGGTAGGCCACGCCCAGGTACTTCAGCATCTGGAAGGCGAGCGCGCTAGCGTGCAGGACGGCGGCCAGGCCGGTGATCGCCGCCGCCATGTGCGGCACGATGCCGAGGGTGCAGCCCAGCGCCGCGACCATACCGGCCCGCCCGCCCCGGGCCAGGCCGGCGGCCATCGTGTAGAGCACGCCGGTGCCGGGCGTGACGACGATGACCAGGGTGGTGAGGAGGAACTCTGTACTCATCGCGCCATCGGACCACTGGTGCGCCTTCTATGTCAATGCGTGTTGGCATAGAGGGTGGAGTGCCGCTCGCGGGCTACGCGCGCCGGTCGGCGTCCGTCAGGGCCTGCGACAGGCGGGTCGGGTCCTCGGCGATGGGGCGGCCGCCGACGTACCGCTCGGCAACCCGCCAGGCCGGCTCGCGCAGCCCGGGATCCGCTGTGACCTGGTCCTTCAGGTGCTCGTCGAGGACGAGGGGCGCATCGTCCGGGCGGCCTGCTCCATCAGGGGCATCGTCATCCTTCCGTCCGGTTTCAGAAGACCGTGCGCGGTGATGTGCGTGAGCGAGCTGCCGGCCCTCGGGGCCGCGGTGGGGATGTCGCGGAGGCAAGGCGCGGCGGTGCGTACGGTGACGGGACGGGGCCGGGCCGCGACCTGGTGGTGCTGGGGGAGAGGCGCCGCGGTGCGTACGGTGACGGGACGGGGCCGGGTACGACCTGGTGGTGCTGGGGGAGGGGCGCGGCGGTGCGTACGGTAAGGGCATGAGTGCTGGGTACGACGCGGTGGTGCTGGCCGGGGGAGAGGCGCGGCGGCTCGGCGGGGCGGACAAGCCGGGGCTCGTCGTGGGCGGGCGGACGCTGTTGGAGCGGGTCGCCGACGCGGTCTCCGGGGCCGGGCGCGTGGTGGTGGTGGGGCCCGTCCGTGACCTCCCCGGAGTGGTCTTCACCCGGGAGGACCCGCCGGGTGGAGGGCCGGTGCCCGCACTGCGCGCCGGGCTGCGCGAGGTCACGGCGCCGCGGGTCGTCCTGCTGGCGGCCGACCTCCCCTTCCTGACCCCGTCCCACATCGCCGCCCTCCTCGCCGCCCTGTCGCCCGTTCGAGCCGACGCGGCCGTCCCGGCGTCGCCTCCACCCTCCGCGGCAACCCCCGCTCCCGCACTGCAACCGCCTCTCTCTGAAAACCCCGCTCGTGAGGCGTCCATCGCCCCTGACGCGTCCGCCGCGCCGGACGCGTCCGCTCCCGTCGCGCGGCGCGCCCCCGATGCGCCCGCCGGCTCAGGAGCGTTCCCAGGGGGGCCTATGGCCTCGGAAACAGTCCACCCCGCACCAGAGTCCACCCCGCCCGCGTCAGGCGATCACAGGGCGGCTCCGGGCCGGGACGAGGGCAACCTGGGTGGCGCGGCGGCGGGCCGGGCGGGTGGGCGTCCCGCCGGGGTGGTGGCGGTCGACGGTGACGGGCGCGAGCAGTGGCTGTTGGGCGTCTGGGACACCGAGGCGCTGCGGGAGGCGCTCGGCCGGTACGGCGGGCGGTCCCTGCGCGGCCTGCTGGCCCCGCTCGTCGCCACGCGCGTCGCGTTGCCCGAGCGGGCCTGGTTCGACTGCGACACAATGGACGACCTGTACGAAGCCCGCCTCGGTGACACGCCCCGTGTCCCCTTCCCGACGACAGGAGGAGGCGCGCCGCCCGGCCCGTGACGGCTCCGAAGCGTCCCGACGCGCCGTCACGGAACGGAAGGCCGCGCCGCGCAACCCATGAACGTGCTGAACGAGTGGACCGCGCTGGCCTGCAAGGAACTCGGCGTCGACCCGGCCCGCGTCGACCGGGACCTGATCCTGGAACTGACCAAGGAGGTGGCGCACGGCGTGGCCCGGCCGGCGGCGCCGCTGACCGCGTACCTGCTCGGGCTCGCGCAGGGCGCCGGCACCGCGCCCGAGGACGCCGTCGAACGCCTCACCGCCCTCGCCCGTAACTGGGGGCAGGCCACGACGCAGACGCTGACGGGTGACTGACACTCCGGCGAACTCTTCTTGTCAAGCGCTGCGCGAACCTGAAAGTTTCCTGGCAATTATGGACGCTTCGAAGCGAAAACGATTTCGGGAAAGGGGCCCTATCACACGATCGACGACGTCGCCGGATTGATCATCTACGGCGCGAGATTTCCCCGGAAAGGGCGACGCCGGGTGGTTACGGGGGCAAACCACCCGGCGTCGCTTCATCGGCGTTCCGACGGGGGCCCGGAACGCCGGCACCAGCACTCCGACGGGGGACCGGAGTGCTTGGCTAAAGCGTACACCTACAACCCATGGGATGCGTCAAGACTTAGTCACGACCCGATCTCGCGTCGGTGCCTTGGTATCTCGCTTTGGTTAGCTTCCGGTGTCTGAAAGGTGGGAGGAGAGGCATCCATCCCCCTCTCATTGGCCCCGATTACGGCTATGTATGGCAAAAAGACTGCGCCCGCGATGAACAGCAGCCGGTACGGCCACGGCACGGGCACCACCACCGCCAGGATCAGGCAGATCGTCCGGATACCCATCTTGATCAGGTAGCTCACCTCGCGGCGCTGGATGTCCGCGCTCAACGAGGGTCTGGCGTCCGTCACCTGATGGACGTCGTGCTTCTTACGCCAGCGCTTCATATCTCCCACCGTAGACCTCGGAGGAGCGCCGGGCGACGGCCGCCCGGCTCTGAACGACCGGTCATGCGATCATGGCTTTCGAGTAAGGAGGATGGGGAGATGACGGATCGAACGTACCGGGTGACCGAGATCGTCGGGACCTCGGCCGAGAGCGTTGACCAGGCCATCCGCAACGGCATCCGGCGCGCCTCGGAGACGCTGCGCCACCTCGACTGGTTCGAGGTGACGGAGGTGCGGGGGCACATCGAAGGGGGAGAGATCGCCCACTACCAGGTGGGCATGAAGGTGGGCTTCCGCCTGGAGGACGCCTGACGGCACGAGGCGCCACGACGCCACGACGCGTCAGGACGCGTGACGGCCGCGCCCGCCCGTGAGAGGCGGGCGCGGGCCGAGCCGGTACGGCCCGGCGAGGGTCAGCTCGCCTGGCTGACCGTCGACATGTTGAAGTCGGGCACCCGCACGGGCGGCATGACCGCCCGCGTCCAGTAGTCGTTCCACTCCCGGGGCAGCGTCTGCTCGCTCGCGCCCACCTCCGACAGGCGGCCGAGCAGGTCGACCGGGCTCTCGTTGAACCGGAAGTTGTTGACCTCGCCCACGACCTCGCCGTCCTCGACGAGGTAGACGCCGTCACGGGTCAGCCCCGTCACCAGCAGCGTCTGCGGATCGACCTCGCGGATGTACCACAGGCAGGTCAGCAGCAGCCCGCGCCGCGTGGAGGCGATCATGTCGTCCAGGGACGCGCCGCCCTCGCCGCAGGTCATCAGCAGGTTGTCGATGTGCGGGGTCACCGGCATGCCGCTGAGCCCGGAGGAGTAGCGGGTCTGCTGCAGCGCCTCCAGCCGCCCGTCCTTCACCCACGTGGTGGGCTCCAGCGGCAGGCCGTTGTCGAACACCGACGAATCCCGGCTGGCCGAGTGCGCCATGACGAACGGCGCGCACTCGAGCCCCGGCGCCGACGGGTCGCCGGCCAGCGTGATCGGCAGCTCGGCCAGCCGCTCGCCCACCCGGGTGCCGCCGCCGGGCTTGGAGAACACCGAGCGGCCGTCGAGGGCGTCCCTGACGCTCGCCGACCAGTACAGGTAGATCATCAGGTCGGACACCGCGCTCGGCGGCAGGATCGTCTCGTAGCGGCCGGCCGGCAGGTCGATCCGGTTCTTGGCCCATTCGAGCCGCCGGGCCAGCGACGAGTCGAGCCCCGTCACGTCCACGTCGGAGAAGTCGCGCGTGGCCACGCCCGTCCACGCCGACCGCTTCAGGTCGGCCGACTTGGCGTTGAGCGTCAACAACGCCGCCGTCTTCCATGACGCCTCCGTCCACACCCGCAGCCTGCCGTACTCCACCGCGAAGGCCGCCATCGAGGGCCTGACCAGGGC
>NZ_JBFAIA010000113.1:0-26705 GCF_040654455.1 Nonomuraea sp. NPDC050691 | reverse complement strand
CCTCGCCGCACCCCGCCGCGCGCAGCGCGGCGACGAGACGCGCCGGCTCGCCGCCGGCCTCGTCCCTGGCGGTCGTACGGGTGTCGCCGGCGGCCGTGCCCACCATGTGCTCCCTCGTCGTCCGGATCCCTCCGTCCCACCTTGCGGGGATGTCCGGCCGAAGCCAAGACCCGGCAGACCGACAGATTCCCTCCCAAGCCCAAGCAACACTTACGCTCAAAATCAAGCATGGATCCGTCGAATAGGGCGCAATCGGGCACGCCTCAATCAGGCACGGAAAACTCATCGCTGACGAAACAGGCCGGAACCTCTAGGCTGAGGCGGCGATGGATCTCGCACGCTTCACTCCCGGCTCGGGCCGCCTCGCGCCCCGGGCAGCCCTGCGTTCCGACGCGCCCTCCCTCGACCTCAACGGCACGTGGCGCTTTCGCCTGTCACCCGCGGCCGACGTGCCGGAGGACTTCGCCGACCCCGGCCACGACGACTCCGCGTGGGACGAGCTGCCCGTGCCGTCGCACTGGCCGCTGCACGGCCACGGCGCCCCGGCCTACACCAACGTCGTGTACCCCTTCCCGATCGACCCGCCGCACGTCCCCACCGAGAATCCCACCGGCGACTACCGCCGCGCCTTCGACCTGCCCGAGGGATGGAGCGGCGGCCGGCTGCGCCTCGAGGGCGTCGAGTCGTACGCCCGGGTCTGGCTCAACGGCCACGAGCTGGGCTTCACCACCGGCAGCAGGCTGCCGGCCGAGTTCGACGCGGGCCCGTACCTGCGGCCCGGCCGCAACGTGCTGGCCGTCCGCGTCCACCAGTGGTCGGCCGCCAGCTACCTCGAGGACCAGGACATGTGGTGGCTTCCCGGTATCTTCCGGGACGTCACGCTCACCCGCTCCACCGCCGATGTGTTCGTCCGGGCCTCCTACGACGCCGGCACCGGCCGGGGGAGCCTGAGCTTCGACGGCCCCGGCCGGCTCAGCGTGCCCGAACTGGGCATCGACGGCCTGGAGCCCGGCACGCCGGTCATCGTGGACGTGGAGCCGTGGTCCGCCGAGACGCCGCGCCTCTACGACGCCGTCGTGGCCTGCCCGGAGGAGACCGTGCGGCTGCGCGTCGGCTTCCGGACCGTCGCCATCGAGGACGGCGTCCTGCTCGCCAACGGCCGGCCGCTGCTGCTCAAGGGCGTGAACCGGCACGAGTTCCACCCGGAGCACGGGCGCGCCGTGCCGTACGAGACCATGCGGCAGGACATCCTGCTGATGAAGCGGCACAACGTCAACGCCGTCCGCACCAGCCACTACCCACCCCACCCGGCCTTCCTCGACCTGTGCGACGAGCTGGGCCTGTGGGTCGTGGACGAGTGCGACCTGGAGACCCACGGCTTCGGCCAGGTCGGCTGGCGCGCCAACCCCACCGACGACCCGCGCTGGGAGGAGGCGCTCCTCGACCGCATGCGCCGCATGGTCGAGCGGGACAAGAACCACCCGAGCGTCATCATGTGGTCGCTCGGCAACGAGGCGGGGGTCGGCCGCAACCTCGCCGTCATGGCCGGCTGGACGCGCGAGCGCGACCCGTCCCGGCCGATCCACTACGAGGGCGACTGGTCGTGCGCGAACGCCGACGTGTACTCGCGGATGTACGCGGGCCACGCCGAGGTCGAGGCGATCGGCCGCGGCGTCGAGGACCCGCTGCCCGACCCGGAGCTCGACGCGCGGCGGCGCGCGATGCCGTTCATGCAGTGCGAGTACGCCCACGCGATGGGACTCGGCCCCGGCGGCCTGGCCGAATACCAGGAGCTGTTCGAGAAGTACCCGCGGCTGGCCGGCGGCTTCGTGTGGGAGTGGATCGACCACGGCCTCGCCCACCCCGAGTTCGGCTACGCCTACGGCGGCGACTACGGCGAGCCGGTCCACGACGGCAACTTCGTCATCGACGGGCTCGTCTTCCCCGACCGCACGCCGTCGCCGGGGCTGCTGGACCTGAAGAAGGTCTTCGAGCCGGTCCGTTTCACCTTCGACGACGGCGTCGTGCGGGTCCTCAACATGTACGGCTTCCGCGACCTGTCGCACCTGGAGTTCCTCGCCACGGTGGAGGCGGACGGGGAGCCGGTGGCGCGCTTCACGCTCGACGTGCCCGCCGAGGGCGGCGAGGTCAAGCTGCCCGCCGCGCCGCCGGGCGAGGGGGAGCGGTGGCTCACCGTGCGCGCCGTCCTCGCCGGCGACGAGCCGTGGGCGGAGGCGGGGCACGAGGTGGCGTGGGGCCAGACCCGCCTGTCCCCGGCCGTCTCCCCGGGCGTGCCGGGGATGGGGACGGGTGCGGCGGCGGGCGGCGCCGCCGAGGAGATCGCCGCAGGGGAGTTCGCCGTCGGGGGCGGGCGGTTCGACGCCCGCGGCCACCTCGTGCGGCTGTTCGGGCTCGACGTGGACGGGCCGCGCCTGGAGCTGTGGCGGGCGCCCACGGACAACGACCGCTACGGCGGGCTCGCCGCCGCCTGGCGGGCGACCGGCCTGCACCGGCTCACCCACCGGGTGGACCAGGTGACCCGCGTGGACGAGGGGCCGGGCCTGGCCGTGCGGACGCGGGTCGCCCCCGCCGCGACCGACCTCGGCATGCGCGTCACCTACCGCTGGGACGCCGACGGCGACGGCCTCGTCCTCACCGTCGAGGTCGAACCCGACGGCGAGTGGACCGGCCCGATCCCCAGGCTCGGCGTCGTCATGACGCTCCCCGGCGACCTGGGCGACGTCACCTGGTTCGGCCGCGGCCCCGGTGAGGCGTACCCCGACACCGGGATGGCGGCCCGGGTCGGCCGCTGGTCGGCGACCGTGGACGCCATGCAGACCCCGTACGTGCGCCCCCAGGAGAACGGGCACCGGGCGGAGGTCCGCTGGGCCACGCTGACCGGCCCCGGCGGGCGGGGCGTGCGGGTGTCGGGTGATCCCGTGTTCGGGCTCACGGCCCGGCGGTGGGCCACGGCCGACCTCGAACGCGCCCGCCACCGGCCCGACCTCGTGCCCGGCGACCGGGTCCACGTCAACCTGGACCTCGCCCAGCAGGGCGTCGGCACGGCGAGCTGCGGTCCCGGCACGCTGCCCGCCTACGAGCTGCGCGCCGCGCCGGCCGCGTTCCGGCTGCGTTTCGACCCGGTCTGAGCCGTCCGGAACCCGGGGCCCTCGCGCGGGGCCCCGGGTCTTCCCGGCTCAGTGCCGCTTGGTGCGCAGCTTGTCCAGGAACCGGCGAGCCTTCGCCTGGTTCTGCGGATCGCTCGCCATCCGCTTGGCCTTCTCGATCGTCTGCTGACCCTGAGGGCTGCGCAGGTACCCGCGCAGCTTGTCCATGAGCTTAGCCATGGACACCCCCTACCCAGGACGGACGCCCGGAAGCGACCACAGGTCCGCTTCCGGGTGCTCCGTGTGCCAGGACGGCGCCTCAGTCCGGGACGGCGAGCACCGTGCCCGCGCCGACGGTCAGGCCGCCCTCGCGGATCGCGAAGCCGAGCCCCGGCTCGACCGCGACGGCCTTGCCCAGCTCGACCCGCGCCTCGACGGTCTGGCCCGGCTCGGCCGGCCCGTTCAGCGCGAGCTCACCGGGCACGTCCGTGGTCCGCAGATAGAACTGCGGCCGGTACCCCGGCGCGACCGGCCGCCGCCGGCCCCCCTCCTCGGCCGTGAGGAGGTGGAGCCGGGCGGTGAACGACCGGTGCGCCCGCTGGCTGCCGGGCGCGGCCAGGACCATGCCCCGCCGCACCTGCTCGCGGCGCACCCCGCGCAGCAGGACGGCGGCGTTGTCCCCGGCCTCGCCCCGCTCCATCGTCCGGCCGAACGTCTCCACCCCGGTCACCACCGCGGTGAGGCCGTCGCCGAGGCCGACCACCTCCACCGTGTCGCCCACGGTGACGGTGCCCCGCTCGATGGCGCCGGTGACGACCGTGCCCCGCCCGGTGACGGTGAGCACGTTCTCGACCGGCATGAGGAACGGCGCGTCCACGTACCGGACCGGCACGGGGACGTGCTCGTCCACGGCCCGCAGCAGCGCGTCGATGGACGCCGTCCACTCCACGGCGCCCTCCAGCGCCCGCAGCCCGGACACCCGCACCATCGGGACGTCCCGGTAGCCGTGGCCCTCCAGGAGCTCCTGCAGCTCCAGCTCGACGAGCTCGGTCAGCTCCGGGTCGGCCCCGTCGGCCTTGTTGACGGCGACGACGAGGTGCTCGACACCGACGCGCCGGGCGAGCAGCACGTGCTCCCGCGTCTGCGGCATGATGCCGTCCTGCGCCGACACGACGAGGATGGCGCCGTCGAGCTGCGCCGCACCCGTGATCATGTTCTTCACGTAGTCGGCGTGGCCCGGCATGTCCACGTGGGCGTAGTGCCGGGTGGCGGTCTCGTACTCGACGTGCGAGATGTTGATCGTGATGCCCCTGGAGTGCTCCTCCGGGGTGCGGTCGATCCGCTCGAACGGCGTGTACGTGGCCTGCCCGCGCTCGGCGAGCACCTTCGTGATGGCGGCGGTCAGCGTGGTCTTGCCGTGGTCGACGTGTCCCATCGTGCCGATGTTGAGGTGCGGCTTGTTCCGCACGTAGGCCTGCTTGGCCATGATGCCTTCCTTGAAGCCTGGAGTCCCGGTGGTGACCCGTGGGGCCGTCGACCTCCCCCCGCCGGGTCACTCGGACGCACGGGAAGAGGTCAGCGCTCCAGTCCGTCGCGGACACGCCGCGAAGCGCCCGCGGTGGCGGGCGTCGCGAAGGAGGCGTGCCGGAACATGACGACCATGGTGACGGCGCTCAGCACCGCCCGGCAACCGGTTATTCCCGGCCTCCCGGTGGCGGCGGCCTACAGCGGGATCCACTCCGTGGAGGTGGTGACCTCGTCGAGGATCGACGGGAGCGGGTCCACGCCCAGGCCGGGCCCCGTGGGCACGTCCAGGTGGCCGTCGCTCAGCTCGAACGGCTCGGTGATGTCGGTGGCGTAGTAGCGGCGCGAGGCCGAGGTGTCGCCCGGCAGCGTGAAGCCGGGCAGGGCGGCCAGCGCCACGTTCGCGGCCCTGCCGAGCCCGGTCTCCAGCATGCCGCCGCACCACACCGCGACGCCGTGGGCCCGGCACAGGTCGTGGATGCGCCGGGCCTCCAGGTAGCCGCCGATCCGGCCCGGCTTGATGTTGACGATCGAGCAGGAGCCCAGCTCGATCGCCGCGGCGGCGTGCTCGGCCGACTCGATCGACTCGTCCAGGCAGATCGGGGTGCGCAGCCGCCGCGCCAGGCGGGCGTGCTGCACGAGGTCGTCGTTGGCCAGCGGCTGCTCGATCAGCAGCAGGTCGAACGCGTCGAGCTGGGCCAGGCGGGGGGCGTCCACCAGCGTGTAGGCGGCGTTCGCGTCGACCTGGAGCAGCAGGTCGTCGCCGAAGCGCTCGCGCACCGCCCGGACCGGCTCCACGTCCCAGCCGGGCTCGATCTTCAGCTTGATCCGCACGTACCCCTCGCCGAGGTAGCCCTCGACGGCGTCGAGCAGGCGCGGGACGGAGTCCATGATGCCGACCGACACGCCGCAGGGCACCCGGTCGCGCGCCGCGCCGAGGAAGCGGCCGAACGACTCGCCGGACGCGCGCAACTGCGCGTCGAGCACGGCCGTCTCCAGGGCCGCCTTGGCCATGCGGTGCCCCTTGATCGGCTCCAGGGCGCGGCCCACGGCGTGGACGTCCGGGGACGGCGGCAGCGCGGGCAGCAGGAAACGGCGGATCACCTCGGCCGCGCCGTCCACGTACTCGGAGGAGTAGAGCGGCTCGGACATCGCCACGCACTCGCCCCAGCCCTCCGCGTCGGGTGTGACGACCCGGACCAGCAGCACGTCGCGGGCCGTCTCGGTGCCGAACGACGTGCGGAACGGCGCCACCAGCGGCATGGCGATCCGCCGCAGCTCAACTCCAGTGATCTTCACGCTGTCTCCCTGCTCCGCGGGTGATGGTCCTGGCCGGAGGGCGCCCGGCGCGCGGGGCCACCCCGTCCTACGGTAGGCGTCCTACGGTAGGCGCCGCGGCCGGGCTCCCGCCGCTACCGGGCGTGGGCGGGCTCGCCCGCGCAGGGGGCGATGCGGACGCGGCACGGCGCCTCCTGGCTGAGCCGTACCGAGTCGAGCAGGACCGTCACCACCGGCGTCGGGTAGCGGCCCGCCCGGAAGCGGGCGGCCAGGCAGGCCAGCACCGCGTCCACCTTCACGTCGCCGTCGAGCGCGGCGCCGCCGTCGCGGCGGATCTCCATGACGCAGGGCGCGCGCTGCCCGGCCAGGGCCAGGCCCGCGACCGTCGCGCCCGCCAGCGCCCCCACGTCCTCGCTCGTCCAGCCGTAGTGCCACATGCCCGCCGCCACGACCACCGCGGCGGGGTCGCCGGGCGCGGTGAGCACCACGTCCACGCCGTCACGCAGCTCCCGGGCGATAGCCTCGGCGCCGCGGGCCATCCGGGTGCCGGTACGCAGCCCCGGCAGACGCGGGACGACGCCGCCCGCCTCGAAGATCAGCTTGACGCCGGTGCGGAGCCGGCCCGGCCGGCCGTCGCGCCACCCGCAGATGACCATGTCCGCCGAGCCCTGCATGCCCGAGACGCCGATCCGCAGCATGACCTGATCATTACCCTTCGCGATCGCCGATTACACACCGTGAGATGACGGCGAGAATGGCTTGACCTGCGCATTCGATGTCCGATATGGCGGTGGGCGCATGATCCGTTGCGGAGAGTGCGTGAAATGTCCGGTCTTGGGTAGTGCCTTTGCGTTGGATCCTCGAAGGAGGAAACCGTGGACATCAACATCGGCCAAGGCCTGACGGACGTCTTCCGGCAGATCGCCACGTTCGTCCCCAGGCTGGTCGCCTTCATCGTCATACTCGTCATCGGCTGGCTGATCGCCAAGCTGCTGGCCAAGGTCGTCGACAAGATCCTGGAGCGGGTGGGCTTCGACCGTGCGGTGGAGCGCAGCGGCATGGGGCGAGTGATGGAGCGCAGCCGCTACGACGCCAGCAGTCTGGTCGCCAAACTCATCTACTACGCGATCATCCTGGTCACGCTGCAGATCGCCTTCAGCGTGTTCGGGCCCAATCCGATCTCGGCGCTGCTGACCGGTGTGGTGGCTTGGCTGCCCAAGGCGGTCGTGGCGATCATCATCGTGGTGGTGGCCGGCGCCATCGCCGCCGCCGTCCGCGATCTCCTGGCCAGCATGCTGGGCGGACTCTCGTACGGCCGGTGGCTCGCGACGGCCGCCTCCGTGTTCATCTGGGCGCTGGGCATCATCGCCGCCCTGAACCAGATCGGCGTCGCCACCACGGTCACCACGCCGGTGCTCATCACCGTGCTCGCGACCATCGGCGCCATCATCGCGATCGGCGTCGGCGGCGGCATGGTGCGGCCGATGCAGGAGCGGTGGGACCGCTGGCTCGCCCGCATGGAGAGCCAGGCGCCGCAGGCGCGGGCGCAGGCCGAGGCGTACCAGCGCGGACGCGAGGACGCCCAGCGGATGGCCCCGGAGACGGAGGCCGCCAGGACGCCCGAGACGGCCGGCGCGCCGCCGCGTGCCGAGCAGGCGGGCGAGATGGGCCGCACCCCTCCGTCCGCCCAGCCCATGCCTCCCGGTCAGCCCATGGAACCGGGCAGGCCCGCGGGGCAGGGGCCGACCGGCCGCACCGGCGAGGACCGTCCGTGGACGGAAGGAGACCCGAGGGGCGGCGGCCTCGGCCCCGACCCCGGCCGCGACGTCTGACCCGCGCCTCCGGGCGGGGCGCATGACGACTCCTGGGTTCGGGTGCGCACACGTGGCGCGCCCGGGCCCGGCGCTCGCGCGGCCCGCCGACGGGGGACGCTAGGCGGGGGACTCGTCGGCCAGCAGGCCCAGCTCCCGGGTGAGCCAGCAGATGGCGGTCAGCCGAAGGGAGACGGCGTCCGGCTCGTCGCGGAAGGTCCAGCCGAGGTGCCGCAGCTCGTCGGCGAAGCCCAGGAGGTAGTCGCCGAGCGACTCGCGGTCGAGCGCGATCGTGTCGCGGAGCGCCGCCGCGTGCTGGTCCACCGCCGCCAGCAGGCCGGGCTCGCCCGCCATCCGTTCCATCTGGGCATGTCCCAGGGTGTCCATCAGCCACCGCAGGGGGGACGCCGCCCATCCCTTCTCAAACAACACCCATACAACCTTAAAGATGATTTATCCGGCACGGTTGCATAGAACCGTACATCAGGGTCACGGTCCGGTGGCCCTACATCCACGACATCCATGACCGGGCACCTTCAGCGGTCCAGCACCCACAGCACCCCCGCCACGTCCAGCCCGCCGGCCACGACGCCCAGCCCCCCGCGGGCGTCGGCCCCCGTCCAGACACCTGCCTCTCCGCCCGCGATCGTCCCCGCGTCCAGGGCCGCCGCGCCGCCCGGCCCGCACACCACCACGTCCGCCACCCGCGCCCCGAACAGCTCCGGCACGTAGATCGCCGGCTCCACGCACAGCGTCATCCCCGCCTGCAGGGGCGTGTCGTCGCCCGCCCGCAGCCATGGCCCCTCCTGGTGGCTCAGGCCGACCCCTCTCCCCGCGTGCGGGGCGGCGAACCGGCCGTAGCCGCTGCCGTCGATCACCTCGCGCGCGGCCGCTGCCACCTCCGAGGCCGTGACCCCCGGCCGTACCGCCCGGCGGGCCGCGGCGTGCGCGGCGAGCACCACCGAGTACATCGCCTCGAAGTCCTCCGGCGGCTCCGCGACCGCGAAGACCCGCGCCACCTCCGCGCAGTACCCCGCCCACCGCCCGCACAGCGACACGTGCAGCGCGTCCCCCGGGTTGATCACCCGGTCGCCGGGCCGGTGCGACGGCCGGGCGGTGTGCTCGCCCGCCGCGACCACCACCGACAGGATCTCCTCGCAGCCGGACTCCAGCAGCATCGCGGCCAGCCGCCGCGCCATCGCCCGCTCGGTCGCGCCGAACCAGGCCAGCTCCCGGGCCCGCGCCAGCACCGCCGCGACCGCCCGGGCCGCCCGCGTCACCGCCCCCACCTCGTCCGGCTCCTTGCGCAGCCGCAACGGGGCCAGCACGGCCGCCGCCGGCACGAGCTCCGCCTCCAGCGACAGCCCGAACAGCTCGCGCACCCGCATCTCCGGGTCCACCCCGACCCGCCGCGCCCCGGCCGGGACCAGCGCGTCCGGATCGCCCGTCTCCTCGCACACCTCGGCTGTGACGACCAGGAACCCGTCGCCCGCGCCGCCGAGGAACCGGAAGTCGGGCGACGGGCGCAGCACCAGCGCGTCCACCCCCGCGGCGGCCATGGCGGCCCGCGCCGCCGCGAGCCGCCCGCCCCCGGTGACGAGTTCCCCGGTGACGAGCTCCCCGGCGACGCGTTCCCCGTCCGCCGTCACGCGGGCTCGTGCAGCCAGCAGGCCACCGGGCCCGGCTCGGGCTCCTTCACCCGGCACACGTCCATCGCGAACGGGCAGCGCGGATGGAACCGGCACCCCTCCGGCGGCGCGGCCGGGTCGGGCACGTCCCCGGGCAGCTCCTCCGGCAGCACGCCCATGCCGTCCGGCTTGGGGATCGCCCGCAGCAGCGCCTGCGTGTACGGGTGACGGGGGTTGTCCCACACCTCGGCCGTGTCGCCGATCTCGACGATCCGGCCCAGGTACATGACCGCGATCCGGTCGGCGATCAGCCGCACCACCGACAGGTCGTGGCTGATGAACAGCAGCCCCGCGCCCGAGTCCACCGCCAGGTCCCGCATCAGCGTGGCGACCTGCGCCTGTGCCGAGGCGTCCAGCGCGGAGATCGGCTCGTCGCCGATCAGCATCCGCGGCCGGGCCGCCAGGGCCCGCGCGATCGCGATCCGCTGCCGCTGGCCGCCCGAGAACTCGTGCGGGTGCCGCCCGGCGAACTCGCGCGGCAGCCCCACCCGTTCCAGCAGGTCGGCCGGGTCCGTCTCGCCGTCACGCGCGGTGCGCAGGCCGTCGGCGATCTGGTCGCCGACGCGCCGGCGCGGGTTCAGCGACGCGTACGGGTCCTGGAACACCATCTGGACGCCCGTCAGCGTGCGGCGGCGCAGCCCCAGCGGCGTGACCGGCACGCCCTCGAACGTGATCGACCCCTCGGTGACCGGGTTCAGCCCGCACACCGCGCGCGCCAGCGTCGACTTGCCGCACCCCGACTCGCCGACCAGCCCGACGACCTCGCCGGGCCGCACCGTGAGGCTGGCCCCCGCCACGGCCCGCACCACCGGACGGCCGGGGGAGCGGTGCTCGACCACCAGGTCCTTGATCTCCAGCGTCATGCGGTCTCCCCAGGCAGCGAGTCCAGCAGCGAGCGGGTGTAGGCGTGCGACGGCTCCCGCAGCACCTTGCCGCGCGGCCCCGTCTCGACGACGAGCCCGTCCTTCATCACGCTGACCTCGTCGGCGATCGCCGACATGACCCCGAGGTCGTGGGTGACCAGCAGCACCGCCAGCCCCAGCTCGTCGCACAGCCCGCGCAGCAGCCGCAGCACGCCGGCCTGCACGGTCACGTCGAGCGCGGTCGTCGGCTCGTCGGCGATGAGCACCCGGGGCGAGCAGGCCAGCGCGATCGCGATCGCGATGCGCTGGCGCATGCCGCCCGAGAACTGGTGCGGGAAGCGGCCGTACGCCTCCTCGGCGCCCGGGATGCGCACCTTGCCGAGCAGCTCCACCGCCCGGGCCCGCGCCTCCCGCTTGTCCAGCCTGAGGTGGTGGCGCATGTGCTCGGTGAGCTGCCTGCCCACCGACAGCATGGGGTGCAGGCTCGTGGCCGGGTCCTGGAAGACCATGGCCACCTCGCCGCCGCGCACCTTGTTGAGCTCCCGGGGCGGCAGCGTCAGCAGGTCGCGCTCGCCGAGCGCGATCCGGCCGGTGGCCCGCGCGCCGTGCGGCAGCAAACCGAGCACGGCCAGGCCGGTCATGGTCTTGCCGGAGCCGCTCTCCCCGGCCAGGCCGTGGACCCGGCCCTCCTGCAGCGACAGGTCCACGCCGCGCAGGATCTCCCTGCCGCCGATCGTCACCTTCAGGCCGGTGATGTCCAACGTGGTCTTATCGGTGCTCACAGCGCACGCTCCTTGATGGCGCGGGCCGTACGCGGGTCGAGGGCGTCGCGCAGGGTGTCGCCGAGGAAGTTGAACGCGAGCACCACCGTCAGGATCGCCAGGCCCGGGAACGTCGCGACCCACCAGCTGTCGAACACCTCGACGCCGCCCGCCACCATGGCGCCCCACTCGGGCGACGGCGGCTTGGCGCCCAGGCCGAGGAACGACAGGCCCGACAGCAGCAGCAGCGCGGTGCCGATGTCCAGCGTCGCCAGCACCAGGATCGGGCCGGTGACGTTCGGCAGCACGTCCACGCGCATCGACCGCCAGGCCGAGAAGCCCAGCAGCCGCCCGCTCAGCACGAACTCCCGCTCCCGCACCCCGAGCACCAGGCCTCGGGTGACGCGGGCGTAGGCCGGCCAGGCCACGACCAGCACGGCCAGCACCGCGTTGACCAGGCTCGCGCCCAGCGCCGCGGCCACCACCATGGCCAGGATGACCGTGGGGAAGGCGAACACGAGGTCCGCCACCCGCATGATCGTCTCGTCGACCCACCGGCCGAAGTAGCCGGCGCAGGCGCCGAGCAGGCCGCCGATCAGCACCGACAGCGCCACCAGCACCAGCGTCAGCGGGATCGACACCCGCGCGCCGTACAGGACGCGGCTGAGGATGTCGCGGCCGAGCTGGTCGGTCCCGAACCAGTGCCCGGGACCGGGCGGGGCCAGGCGCGGCAGCTCCTGCGCGAGCGGGTCGTGCGGCGCCAGCAGCGGCGCCGCGAGCGCGACGACCAGCCAGACCAGCGCGACCAGGCCGCCCACGACGGCCAGCGGCTGCCGCCACGCCTCGGGCAGCCGCCCGAGCAGGCCCTTGCGGGCCAGGGGATCCCGTTTCACTGGAGCCTCACACGCGGGTCGATGACGCCGTACAGCACGTCCACGATCAGGTTGATGACGAGGTAGACCACGCCCACGACCAGGCCGACGCCCATGACGGCGGGCAGGTCGAGGGTGGTGGCGCTCTTGTAGGCGTACTGGCCGACCCCCGGCCAGGCGAAGATCGCCTCGACCAGCACGGTGCCGGACAGCAGGCTGCCGAACGCCAGGCCCGCCACCGTGATGACCGGCACCAGCGCCGAGCGCAGCACGTAGCGGAACAGGATCACCCGGCCGGGCAGCCCCTTGGCGCGGGCCGCCCGCACGTAGTCCTGCCCCAGCACCTCCAGCACCGCCGAGCGGGTGAACCGCGTCAGCAGGCCGATGGTGTAGAGCGCCAGCACGAGCGCGGGGGTGATCAGATGGCCGACGGCGGAGGCGAACACGTCCCACCGGCCGGCGATCAGCGCGTCCACCGTCTGCAGCCCGGTCACCGCCGGCGCCTCGCCGATCGTCGGGTCCACCCGGCCGCTGCCGGGCGTGATCTGCAGCCGGTAGAAGAACACGTAGAACGCCACCAGCGCCAGCCAGAACGTCGGCACCGAGATGCCCACCAGGCTCACCACCCGCAGCACGTGGTCCGGCAGCCGGTCACGGCGCAGCGCGGCGACCACGCCGAAGGCCACGCCCAGCACCAGCGACACGGCGATCGCCGCGCCCGCCAGCTCCAGCGTCGCCGGCACGAACTGCGCCAGGTCCTCGGCGACCGGCCGGTGGCTCTGCTGGCTGACGCCGAAGTCGCCCTGGACGAGGCCGCGCAGGTACAGCGCGTACTGCTCCCACAACGGCTTGTCCAGGCCGTGCTCGGCGCGCCACTGCGCCACGATGGCCGGGTCGCCGAGCGCCCGCTGGCCGAGGTTGGCGGCCACCGGGTCGCCCGGCACCATGTTCGTCAGCACGAACGTCACCAGCGTGATGCCCCAGGCCAGCAGCACGGCGGTCAGGATCCGCCGGATCAGGAAGCGGGCGAGCGGGTGCCCGCCCCGCCTGCGCCGGACCGGGGGCGTGGCGTCACCGGCGCCCCCGGGGTCCGCGGCGTCCTTGGCGGACGTCATGGCCGACACGTCACGAGCCTCACTTACCGGTCAGGTCGGCGACGTCGACCGTCCACACCGGGTGGTACTCCAGGCCGGTGACGGACGCGGCGGTCACGATGTTCTGGCTCGGCTGGATCAGCGGCACGAACGGGCCGGAGGCGTTGAGCTGCTTCTGCATGTCGGCGTACGCCTGCTTGCGCGCGTCCTCGCCGACCGCCGCCGCGGCCTTGTCACCGGCGGCCGAGACCGTCTTGTCCGCGCCGTCCTTCCAGCCGGCCCGCAGGCCGACCGTCTTGCCCGGCAGGAACGCCAGGTAGTCGCTCGGGTCGGGGTAGTCCGGGCCCCAGTACCACAGGCCCATCTCCTCCTTGCCGTTGCGGTAGTTGTCCAGGGCCGTGGTGACCGGCGCCGGCTGGAGGTCCACGGTGATGCCGACCTCCTTGAGGTTGGCCTGGATCCGCTCGGCCAGCGGCTGGAACGACAGGCCGTTCACCGTCAGCTCGCTCGGGAACTCCAGCTTGACCGTCGGGTTGGTCAGGCCGCTGGCCGCCAGCGCCGCCTTGGCCCCCTCGACGTCCCGCTTGGCCGCCTGGTCGGCGCCCAGCGCGCCGAGCAGCTGCGACGGGATCACGCCCGGCGTCTGCGTCGCGCCCTCACCGGCCAGCTCCAGCAGGCCCGCGTAGTCGACGCCCTTGCGCACGGCCTCGACGAACTTGGCGTTCGGCGTGGTCTTGCTGATGCCGGAGTCCTGGTTGGCGAACAGGAAGATGACGTTGGCCGAGGCGGTCTTCTTGACCGTGAGGTTCGCCGGCATGCCGGTCACCTGGTCGCCCGACAGGTTGAGCGCCACCTGGCTGTCGCCGCGCTGCACGTTGAGCTTCTGCGTGGCGGCCTCGACGTTGCGGATGACGACCTTGTCGTAGAACGGCTTGGCGCCGTAGTACTTGTCGTTCTTCTTGAGCACCACCTGGCTGCTCACGTTGAACGACTCGATCTGGTACGGGCCCGAGCCGGCGGAGGAGGCGTTCAGGTACTGCTCGGCCTTGTCCTGCGGGTCGGCGGTGGCGCCGTGCGACTTGGCGAGCTTGCTGTTGAGGATCCCGAGCGCGGGGTTCGGCAGGATGTACGGCAGCGCCGGGTTGGCCTGCTTCGAGGTGAGCGTGACGGTCGAGTCGTCGGTCTTGGCCACCTCGACGCCGTCCAGCAGGAAGGACGGGGTGCCCTTCATGTCGCGCACGCGGGTCAGCGAGAACACCACGTCGTCGGCCGTGACGGGCGAGCCGTCGGCGAACGTGGCGCCCTTCTTCAGCTTGAGCGTGAGGACCTTGCCGTCCTCCGACAGCTCGTAGGACTCGGCCAGCGCCGGGACCGGCTTGGTCACGTCGGCGCCCTCGAACGTGAGAAGCGTCTCGTACGCGGCCTTGCCGATGATCAGCCCGGTCGGCTCGTAGGTGCGCCCGGGGTCGGCGGTCTTGAGGTCGAACGAGGTGTCGATGACCAGCGTCTTGCCGCCGCCCTGCGCGGTGGAGCCGCCGTTGCTCTTCCCGGAGCCGCCGCTGCCGCAGGCGGCGAGAGCGAGTGCACCGGCGAGCAGTACGGCCGCCGTCTGCGAGCGGGTCGCCATAGGGTCCTCCAGTTGGACGATCAGTCGAAAGGTGTCCAGGATTGTCCGGCAGAACGTCCAGGAGCTGTGTGGTCGCCGAGACGTATATAAATAGGCAAGGGGTAGCAATGAGTGATATTTCCAGGAATGGTGGCGGCGCTGGCGGCCCGTCTGGACGGATCGGCATCGGCCTTGAGCTGGACTCCGTCCACATGAAGATCCTTGAGATCCTGCGCGAGAACGGCAGGATCTCGGTGTCGGCGCTGGCCGAGCGGGTGGGCATCTCCCGCGCCAACGCCTACACCCGCTTCGAGGCGCTGCGCGCGGACGGCGTCATCAAGCGGTTCACAGCCGAGATCGACCACGTCCGCACCGGTCTGGGCATCACCGCCCTGATCTTCGTCACCGTGCGGCAGCAGATGTGGCGGCAGTTCCGGGCCGAGCTGGCCCGCATGCCGGAGGTCGAGTACTGCGCGATCACCACCGGGCAGCACGACGCCATGATCCAGGTGCGGATGGCCGACGTGGCCGAGGTCCACGCCATGGTGACGGACCGGCTGGCCAACATCCCGGCCGTCAAGGCCACCGAGACGGTGTTCATCCTGGACGAGGTGCTCCAGCGGCCGTACGTGCTGCCGAGCGACCGCGACGCCCGCGCGCCACGGCCGGCCCGGCGGATGTCGCAGGAGACGCAGGAGGACGTGCCCCTGGGCAAGATGCGCTTCGTCGGCGCGGCGGAGGGCCGGGCGGCCCTCCGCAAGGACGGCTGACCTTCGGTCAGGGGGGGGACGGCATCCCGGCCGGTCAGGGGTGGACGGCATCCCGGCCGGTCAGGGGGTGGACGGCACCTCGGTGCACACGCTCACGTGCCGCGTGTCGTCCCCCTCGAACTGGAACTCCTCGACCAGGCGCAGCCGCCCGTCGTCCTCGCGTTCGAGCCGGCTGACGCTCTGGCCGCCGGCCCTGCCGCCCGCCTTGAGCGCGTGGACGTACGAGATGGTCACGACGTCGCCCTCGCGGCTGCCGACGAAACGTCCCAGCGTGACGGTGTCGCCGTCGTAGTCGCCCCACACCACCCCGTCGGACTCCCAGTACCGGAACGCGGTGGGCTGCTCGGGGTCCACCGCGCTCGCGGTCGAGCTCACCATGACGAACCTGCGGCCGTTCAGAAGGTTGTTCTCCACGCGCGGCATGATCCTGCTCTTCTCCTGACAACGAGAACGCCCCTGGACGAATGGCGCAGTCAGAACGGCGTCGCGGTCGATCCGTCCAGCCGCGCGCCGCGCACGGCCTCGCCGGGCGTCGATCCGGCCGTCGCGGCCCCCGAAGCGCCGCCGATCCCTGCCTTCCGGTTATCACGACTTCATCTTTGAACGCGGATTGTGATAGTCAAGTGACGTTCCGTATCCGGCAGGCGACAGGAGATCGTTATGGTGGCGTACGCGCTCGCGATCGCGGCGGCGGTGGGCGTGGTGGCGCTCACCGCGCTCGTGTACAGAATGACGGGCCGCGGCGAGGAAGACCGCCAGCCCGACGGCCCCTCGGCGGGCCATGCGGGCGCGATGCTGTCGGCGCTGTTCCTGTTGGTCTTCGCGATCGCCGTCATCGTGCCGTGGACCACCGCCGACGCCGCCCGGCAGAACGCCCAGACCGAGAGCCAGGCCGCCGTCGACGCCTACTGGGCCGCCTCCGCCCTGCCCGGCACCGCCCCCGGCCTCGTCCGCGCCGGGCTGCGCGACTACGTCACCTTCGTGGTCGGCGACGAGTGGCCCGCGATGGAGCAGGGGCGCATGCACCCGGTCGGCACCGAGCGGCTCGACGCCCTGCGTGCCCGCATCGCCGCCATCGCGACGGACGACGACGACGCCAAGGACGCCAAGGACGCCGTGCTCGACCACGTGGCCGCCGTGTCGGCCGCCCGCTCGCAACGCGCCGCCGACGCCGCCTCCACACCTCCGCCCGGCCTGCTCGTCCTGACGATCCTGACGGGGATCGTGGTCATCGTCTTCCCGTTCCTGGCCGGAGCCCGGCCGCGCGGCATGGCCCTCGCCCCGCTCGCGGCGATGGCCGCGATGCTGGGCTTCGGCACGTACCTGACGTGGGACATCTCGCACGTGTTCGCGGGGCCGCTGGCGGTGGGGCCGGACGCGTTCAAGGCGGCGCTGCAGGAGTTCGCCCGCATCGGCGGAGGCGTGTGACCGTGGGTGTCCGGCGCACACCGCTCCTCCTGGCCGGCATGCTGCTGGCCTTGTACGTGGGCGCCCCGGCCACGGCCGCCCCTTCCCCGTCCGCGACCGAGGCTCCGCTCGCCGGCGGCCCCGCGACACGTGCCCTCCCGGGGAGAGCGGTCATGGCCCTGACCAGGTCCCCTGAGGATGGTCGCGGGGCTGCCGGCGGTCTCTCGATGAGGGGAGTCTCGGAAGACGGTCACAGCCGAGGTCCAGCCGGTGGCGACGCCGCGACCGGATCGTGGGGCCCGCAGGCAACCTCAGGCCAGCAAGACACGCAGCAGACATCGGGCTGGGGGGCGAGCTTGGGTGCGCAGGAGGTCTCGGGTCGGGAAGCGACCTCGGGCGCGAAGGGGGCTGCGGACGGGGCGCGGCGCGCGGACGACGGCGGGGAGCCGATCCTCGACATCGCAGGTGTACGAGTGGGGGCCGGCCCGGTGGACGACGACGAGGGAGACGGCCGGAGGAACAGCGGGCTGGCCGTGTGCGCCGACCTGCCGGTGGCCCTCGTGCACATCGGCTCCTGCGGGCCGCCCCCCGGACCGGTCTGCGTGGACGTGCCGCCCGTGGTGAGCGTCGAGATCGGGTCCTGCGGCCGTGCCCGGGCCCAGCCCGCCCCCACCCCGACGGTCAAGCCGACGCCCGCCCTCACCCCGTCGCCCACTGTCGCCCCGACCCGTACCCCCACGCCACGAGTGACCCCGACGCGCCGCCCCGCGCCCACACGGAGCCCGGCCCCGGTGCGGAGTTCGGCGCCTGTCCACACACCGGCGCGTCAGACCGTACGAGCCCAGGCGCCGGAGCCTTCCCCGACCACCTCACCGAAGGCGGAGCCGACACCGGAGCCCACGCCCACCCGCGTGGCCGTCCACCCGCCACGCAAGCTGGCCGCCCCGGCACACAAGCGCCGCAGCCCGCTTGGGTCGGTGCTCGTCATGGTGGTGGTGACCACCCTGATCGCCTCCACGACAGCCGTCGCCTTCTCCGCCCGCTGACCAGGGGCCTTGTCGCCCCGCTCCCCGCTCAGGGTGGGGGAGCGGGGCAGATCGCCTCCGGTGCGGAACGGGGCCTTGACCTGCGGCGACTACTTTCGGCCTCGACCGGGAGATGCGCAACCTGGTCCTGACGCGTCAGCGCGTCACCGTGCACATAGGAATGGCGTGGCTTGAGGCCATCGACCGATCGTCGCCAGGATGTTCGCGCACGGGTCGGCCTCGAGGTCCGGCGAAGTCCGTGCTCGTCCCGCCGGTGAGCGGATGCCGAGACCTTCGCGCACCTGCGCCGGCGAGAATCGCACCGACACGTTCGTCGCGCGAGCCCGCGACCAGGTTCAGGACGACCGCCGGGTCGCGTGATCGAAGACCCGTCTCAACAGCTCCAGGAACTGCCCGCGTTCCGCCTCCGACAGTGCCGACAGGAGCTCCTCCTGCACGCCGGTCAGGATCGTGTCGAGCTGCTCGAGCCGCCGCTGCCCGGCCGGGGTCAGAGTGATGACGTTGCGGCGCCGGTCCGCGGGGTCGGGTGCGCGCACGATCAGCCCCTGGTCGGCGAGCTCGTTCACGGTGGCGTGGGTGTCGCTGCGGTCGATGCCGCAGCGCTGTCCGATGGCGATCTGGCTGGCGGGTCCGAACTCCTCCAGGGCGGCCAGGATCGCGAAGTGGTAGCCGCGGGCGTCGAGGGGGTTCAGCACCTCGCCGATGAGGCGCTGCGCATGCAGCGACGTCTTGTTGATCAACCAACTGGGCTTGCCGCGCAGGCGGGCGGGTGCCGGCTCCATGGACCGAGTTTACCGTTGGCCCGTCCCACGGATTACTGCTACCGTTGGTCGAGCCAACGTTGGGTCGGCCAATCAACTTCCCGAGGTATGCCATGACCGCGACAGTCGGCTCCGCCCGGCTCTCCTCCGATCCTCCGCTTCCCGACCAGCGCCGCTGGTGGGCGCTGGCCACGGTCGCCACGGCCCAGCTCATGGTCGGGATCGACATGATGATCGTCAACATCGCGCTGCCCTCGGCCCAGCGAGCGCTGAACATGGCCGACCCCAGCCGCCAGTGGGTGATCACCGCCTACGCCCTGTGCTACGGCGGCCTGCTGCTCCTGGGCGGCCGGCTCTCGGACCTGTTGGGCCGCCGCCGCAGCCTGCTGATCGGGCTGGCCGGCTTCGCCCTGGCCTCCGCCCTGGGCGGCGCGGCCACCGGGCCGGCGATGCTGCTGGCCGCCCGCGGCATGCAGGGCGCCTTCGGTGCCCTGCTGACGCCTGCCGTCCTCGGCACCCTGGCCGCCTCCTTCTCGCTGCCCGCCGAGCGGGGCAAGGCCTTCGGCGTGTACGGGACGGTGATGGGCAGCTCCTCCGGCCTGGGCGTGCTCCTGGGCGGCGTCCTGACCGAGTACCTGGACTGGCGCTGGTGCATGTACGTGAACGTGCCCATCGCCCTGGTGGCCGGCGCGGGCGTGCTCTACGCGGTCCGTCCCGCGCCAGCCGGAACCAGGCCACGCGTGGACGTGGTGGGCGCCCTGCTGGTCACCGCAGGCCTGATGGCGCTGGTGTTCGGCTTCTCGCGGGCCGAGACCGACGGCTGGGGGGCGGGTGTCACCTTCGGCCCGCTGGCCGCGGGAGTCCTGCTGCTGGCCGTCTTCGCGTGGGTCCAGCACCGGGTACGGCATCCGCTGCTGCCCCTGCGGGTGATCCTCGACCGCCAGCGTGGCGGCTCCTACCTGGCGGTGCTCAGCCTCGCGGTGGGGATGTTCGCCGCGCTGTTCTTCCTCACCTTCTACCTGCAGAACGTGCTCGGCTACCCGCCCGTCCGCGCCGGCCTGGCCTTCCTCCCGCTCACCGCGGGCCTCATGCTCGGCGCGCGGACGGTCGGCCGGCTGGTGTCCCGGGCCCCGGTGCGCGCCCTGCTGGCCCCAGGGCTGCTGGCCCTCGCCGCCGGGCTGGGCCTGCTCGGCCTGCTGCGCGTGGACAGCGGCTACTGGCTGCACGTGCTCCCGGTGTTCTTCCTGGTCGGACTGGGCACCGGCTGGGTGCTGATCACCGCCAACAGCACCGCCACCCTCAACGCCGGCGCCGACACCTCCGTCGCCGGCGCCGCCGTCATGACCGTGCAGCAGATGGGCGCCTCCCTCGGCACCGCGCTGCTCAGCACCGTCGCGGGCACGGCCACAGCCGGCTACCTGGCCGGCCGTCCCGCCGCCGTGGCCGAGGCGACCGTGCACGGGTTCAGCGTGGCGAGCCTGTCCGCCGCCGCGTTCCTCTGCCTGGCCGCGCCGGTGGTCTTCCTCATCACCGGCAGAAGGAGCTGAGATGTCCCCGTTCTCCGTCGATCACCTCGAGATCGCCTCGGACGCCGTCGGCCGCCTCGTGGCCGGTGTCGGCCCCGGCCAGTGGGACGCGCCCACCCCCTGCGCCGAGTGGACCGTGCGCGACCTGGTCACCCATCTGATCACGGTCAACCGCGCCTTCACCGCGATGCTGACCGGGGAGGAACCGCCCGTCCCCGAGGACGTGGTCGCCGCCTACCGGACCTCGGCCGCTGCCCTGCGGGCCGCGTATGACCAGCCGGAGCACTCCATGGACGGCACTCCAGGAGCGACCCGGCTCGGCTGGCGCATCTCCGACCTGCTGACCCACGCCTGGGACCTGTCCCGCGCGACCGGCCAGGCCCTCGAGCTTCCCGACGACCTGGTACGCCAGGCGCTGGACTTCGTCCGGACCCAGCTGGCCGGCCGGCAGCGCGAGGGCCGCTTCGGCCCGGAACAGCCCGCACCCTCGGACGCGCACGCCATCGACCAGTTGTCCGCCTTCCTGGGGCGGACGGTGAGCTGAGCGGGCGACGTCGTCCTGACCGGCCACGGCCACGGCCACGAACCGCCCTTTGTTCGTGAGCCGCATGACGGCGACGTCTCGCCTCGTCGCGTGGGCGGCTCCCGAGGTGCGGTGCGTCTTCGTGCCCGCGAGCTCCCCCGGGACACCTACCGGCTCGCCAGGGCGCGCCCGCGAACCCGCTCCCGGGCGCGCCCGAACTCCCGCCGCACCGGGACGATCGCAGGGCCGGCCCAGGCGAAACGGCCCGCGTCAGGTCACGAGTACAGGCCGCACCCAGGCGGCGGTCGCGTCGTCGTGGAGCTTGCCCCACCCCCTTGCCGCTCCACGGCTCCGCTCCGCCTCGCGGACGTCAGCGAGCAGGCTCGCCGGGCCGTGCTCGGCCAGGGCGCCGACCACCTCTCCCCACGAGCGGCCGTACCACTCGACGAGCCGGGTCACGCCGTCCGTGAACATGCCGATCCCCGTCACGTCCGCCACCGGGACGGAGCCGGTCACGGCCTCGGCGGCGGCGCGCGGCGAGGTGGACGCCACCCAGAACCCGCCTGGCCGGTTGCGCAGCGACCGGACCAGTTCCAGGCCATAGGGGTGTCCGCCCGGCAGGTGATCCAGACGGTCGTCGGCGACGACGCTGATCGTGCCGTCCCGGTGCCGGATGGCGATGGGGGAGTCGCACAGGACGAGGTAGTCGAAGCGGTCACCGGTGCGCCGGACGAGGGCGACGGTGGTCGAAGGCGAGTCCGGGTTGACGAGGTCGCAGCCGTCGCCGTGAGCGCGCATGGTCGCGTGGATGGCCTCGCTGAGGACCCGCGTCAGCGGCCATGGTTCCTCGATGCGGTCGGCGACCGCCCTGGCGAGCGCGCGGACCAGCCAGCGCACGTCGTGGACGCAACCGGACTCGACGCCCCGCGGGGCCGTCGCTCCGTCGAGAACCGCGATCCAGGTGGGCCCGGCGATGACGTAGTCCTCGTTCGCGGTGCCGGGCGCGGCGGCGGTGGCATGGCTGACGTGCAGCACCGGTCTCCTTCGTGAGTGGTACGTGTCCGTCACACAGTCAACCATCGTGATCGGAGCGCCGTCGTGGCCGGTTGCTGGGGAGATACCTCCTATGTATCAACGGCCGTCTGCATGCGGTGAGGTCACCCTTGGCGGTAGCGCCCCGGCTCATCGTCCCAGTCTTTCGGGCCATGCCCCCGTTCAGCGAGTCCCAGGTTAGGAAAGTTTATTAAAGAATGGAGCGCTCCAAGGTCCGCGATCTGTTGACGGCCATGACTGTTTGTGGGAACACAGTGAAAAGCTCCCATCTTTCCCCAGCCAGTGCACCCACGCGCCGCGACCCTGCTCCCCGCCGGGATGCGCTGGCAGCTCCTGTGGTCGCCGTCGGCCTCCTCGGACGGCATGAAGGCCTGGGAGACCGTCGAGGACGACCGCGCCGACTCCCACCCGGCCGGGCAGCCGCACATCCGCCCCGACGGGAACAACTACCGCTTCACCATGCACACGGCCGACCGCGACACCAGCACCGACCGGCAGCGCCAGGAGGTCACCGGCAACCGTACGAGCGGCGGCTACCTGAAATGGAAGTCGGGGGAGCTGTGGCGCGTCACGTACGCGATGTACATCCCGGCCACGCTCAAGGCGACGACCACCTTCACCCACATCTTCCAGACCAAGATGCCCGGCACGGGCACCAGCCCCATCACCGTCACCTCGCTGCGCCGAGTGAACGGCGCCCAGACCATCGAGCACAAGGTCTTCGAGCCGGACATCCTGGTCGGCCGGACCGACCTGACGCCGCTTCGAAACACGTGGATCGACATCGACTACGAGATCAGGATCGGGGACGGCGGCGCCGGGGCGGTGCGCTGGACGGTTCGCAAGGGCGGCGCCACGGTGGTGGACGCGGTCAGGACGGGTGTCGACACGTTCCTCGGCGACCGGGTCCGTCCCAAGTGGGGGATCTACCGCTCGCTCGGCGACACCTCCGGCTCGCTCCAGGACTGCCACCTGCTGCTGACGAACCTGCGCGCGTACAAGGCAGTGACATGACCGGCAGCCCCGCCGCGGCAAACCGGGGGCACTTCGCGGTGAGCCGGGCGGCCCCACGGTGGTGTGCCGGGCGGTCGCGGGACGGCGGGGGAGTGGGGCGCGTTCCGCGCGTGTGGCGCGCTCTCACGTAGGCTCCGGCCATGCGCACGCTGGCCGGGGTCGACGTCGGGACGACGCACGTGAAGGTGGGTTTCCACGACGGGACCGGCCGGTGCCTGGCCGAGGTCCGCCGGCCGACCCCGCGCGAGCTGCCCGCCATGGTGGCGACGGTGCGTGAGGGCCTGGCCGCGTGCGCGGACCGCGCCGGGCGCCGGCCCGACGCGATCGGCGTCACCGGCATGGCCGAGACCGGCATGCCGCTGGACGCGGACGGCCGCCCACTGACCCCGTTCCTCTGGTGGACCGACCCCCGGGGCGCCGAGGAGGCCGCCGAGCTGGCCCGCGACGCGGCGACGCTGTTCGCGGTCACCGGGCACCGCGCCACCGCCAAGACGCCGCTGGCCAAGTGGCTGTGGCTGCGCCGCCACGAGCCCGCCGTCCTGGACCGGATGCGCTGGTGGGCCGGCGCGCCCGACGCCGTGGCCCACGCGCTCACGGGCGTGCTGCGCACCCACGAGACGCTGGCCGCCCGCACGCTCGCCTACGACCTGGTCAAGGGCGCGTACGACCCGGACCTGCTCGCACTCGCCGGCCTCACCCCCGAAGTGCTCCCGCCGGTGGCCGGAGCGGTGGAGCCGGTCGGTCACGCGGTGGCCGGCCTCGACGGGGTGACCGCCGGGACGCCCTTGGTGATCGCCGGCCACGACCACATGGTGGGCTGCTGGGCCGCCGGCGTCCGCCGCCCCGGAGACGCCGGAGACTCGCTGGGCACGGCGGAGGCCGTCATGGTCCCGGCCGCCGCGCCACCGGACCCCCGGATCGGTCTCGCCCTCGGCATCACAGCCGATCCGTCCCTCGACGGGCGGCACGTCATGCTCGTCGGCGGCCTGTCCAGCAGCGGCGCACTGCTCGATTGGCTGCTCGACCTCCTCATCCCCGGCCTCGGCCCCGGCGCCCGCCCCGGCTCCGGCTCCGGCCCGCACTCCAGCTCCGGCTCCGCGGTCGGTTCCGGCGCGGCCGGGGACAGGTACGCCGCGTTGCCCGGCCTGCTGGAGGGTGTGCGGCTGCCCACGGGCATCGTCGCCGAGCCGTACCTGCGCGGGCGCGCCGCCCCGGCGCCCGACCCGCGACGGCGGCTGACGCTGTCGGGGCTGGACGCCGCCCACGGGGCGGGCGACCTGCTGGCCGCCGCCGTCGAGGGCACCTGCCTGCACACGCGCTGGACGCTCGCCGAGCTCACCGCCGTGGCCGGGACGGTGGCGGAGCGGCTGGTCGTGTTCGGCGGGCAGGTCAGGATCCCGCTGTGGATGCGGGTCAAGGCCGCGGTGTCCGTGCCGCCCGTGGAGGTGGTGCGGGCGGGCGACGCGGTGTGCGCGGGGGCCGCGCTCGTCGCCGGGCAGGCCGGCGGGTCCATCGACGACGTGCCCGTCCTGCCCCGCGAAGCCGAGCCGCGCGACCCGGCCCTCGCCGCCGCCTACGACACCGTGTACGAACGCTTCCTCGCCGCGGCCACAACGGACACGTCAGGTCCCGACGACGCCGGATAGCGCCGACGGTCCGCCCGACGAACGGGTCGGCAGGCCGTACGACGTCGAGCTGGGTGGTAGGCCGTGCGACGGACCGCCCGTCGAGCTGGGTGACAGGCCGTGCGACGGACCGCCCGACAGACCGACCGGCAGGCCGCACCACGGACCGCCCGACGGATCAGGCGACGGACCCGGCGACGGGCCGCACGGCGGACCTGCCGCGAAACTCCTTCGGTCACACGGTTCCCGCTTTGCGGGCGCCCGCGGCGTGCTGGTGGGCCCGCACGATGGTCGAGTCGACACCTCCGCATCCACAGAACACTGCCTAGGAATAGTCGAAGACCCACGTTTGTACGCCCGAACCCGCCAGCGAGCATGAGGTATAGCGCCTGATCAAGGTTTTTGATCGGGAGTACCCGGCACCACAACGCGGAGGCAAGCCGGGATCAATGATCCTTCAACGGCCCGCGACCGCCTCCAGGGCCAGCCTGGCCTGCTGCAACGCGCGGGTAGCGTCGACGCCGAGCTGCCGCGCCTGGACGGCGAACACCTGCGCCGCCTCGGCCAGGCGCTGCTCGGCGTCCACGGCGGGGACGGAACCGGAAGCCTCACAGACGTAGGTGCCGTGCCGCCCGCGGGTCTCGATGACGCCGTCACGCTCGAGCTCGCGGAAGGCACGCGCGACCGTCGCTGTGGCCAGGCCCAGGTCCCGGGCGAGCTGCCGGATGCTGGGCAGGCGGGTCAGCGGCGGCAGCACGCCGGTGGCGGCCATCGTGGCGATCTGCGCCCGCAGCTGCTCGTACGAAGGGAGCGGTGAGGCGGGGTCGAGATGGAGGATCATGTCGCCGTCCGGTCGGCTGTGTCCGTCCGCGGGGCCGCCTCGCTGGACGCATGGCGCCTGACCAGCCACAGGCGAGGATGCCCGACGCGCCGCCAGCTCAGGGGGGCGCCCACGAACACGCACGCCATCGCGGCCCACGGCAGGATGATCCGCGGGGCCTGACCCTCGATGCCGCCCCCGATGCGGAACAGCTCGTATCCGAGGAACAGGAACATCATGCCGAGGCCGGCTCCGGCCATCCGGTGGATCGTGGTGGAGCGCAGGGCGTCGTCGAGCATCATCTGCGACTCCGATCCCACGGGCTGGCGCCGGTGCACGATGAACCAGAGCGATGCCTCCATCGTCACCAGCACGGCCGCCGCCGTCACCGCCGGTGCAGGTCCGAGCTTGAACCCGGCGCGGATGTGGTCGGCGAGGAACCAGTGCCCGATCACGCCCCCGGCGATCGTGGCCAGGCCAACGACGCGGATGAGGATCAGCGCCGGGCGCCCGATGTAGTCGGCCACCCGCCTGGGCACGAGGGCGGCCTTCTGGGTGCGTGGACGGGTCCAGGTCACCTCGGCCAGGACCGCCCCGAGCAGGTACCCCACTAGCAAGGATGGCTGGCCCAGCAGGTCGAACGGGAAGGGCGGGGACGGCTGGGTGTAGACCAGCGCCCAGACGATGCTCGTCGTGCCTCCCGCGAGGAGAGGGATGACGAACCCGACGGTGCGCAGGCACCGGCTGCGGTAGAGGTAACGGCTGGCCTGGTCCCAGTCGAGGTCGGTGGTGCGCAGGCCATGGCCGGCGGCCCACTCGATCACTTCGGGGCGGCGCTGAGGGCGGAAGGCCCGGTACAGCAGCAGTCCCACGATGGCCACGTAGAACGCGATCCCCAGACTCCAGCCGACCATGGCCACCCCATATGTACTAATGATGCAGCACATTAGCACGCAATCCGGGAAATCCGGGGCGTCGGGACCGTGACTTCGATGTTGCCTGGCAGACAGCGCGCCATCGCCCTCGTCCCCCTCGCCCAGCACTGGGCCCCCCGCTCGGGTCCGCGTCACCAGCCGCAAAGTAACGTTGTGTGACTGCGGCTTTGCGGAGCTGTGGATGACCCCCGGGAGCGTCGTTGGGTCCGGGCCGCGGTGCGGTGTGGGCTGTGATGCGGCCGCGATGAGCGATCGGCCATGCCTGCTGCGCCGTGCTGGCGATAGCGGTCGGCCCACCGCTTGGCCGTGTTCACCGCTACCTGGAAGCGTTCGGCGGCCCGGCGCAGAGGCCAGCCGTCCTCGACGACACAGCGTGCCAGCCGGAGCCGGCCCGTCTCGCTCAAGGGGGCGTTACGGTGGGACACGAGGGCCTCCGGAAAGCTCGGCGTAGATGTCGCAATCCACACCGAACCCGCAGGCCCTTGCTCATTTCAACAACTCCGAAGATCGTGTCCCCGCGTACTCAACCTAATGACTCTTCAAGGGACATAAAGTCCCGGATTCAGCTCTCCTGATCGACGTCTGTACTCAACCGGGAGCCCGATTCCTTCACAGAGGCCG
>NZ_JBFAIA010000112.1:0-26811 GCF_040654455.1 Nonomuraea sp. NPDC050691 | reverse complement strand
CGCGCCGCGCCCCGGCAGGCCTACCCCCCCGAGGGCCCCGGCGCGCAGGCCGTGGGCGTGCACCACGTCGGCGTCCCTGGTCAGCCGCCGGAGGGCCAGCACTGAGCGCGCGTCGTCGAGCGGATGCGGCCGGTCGGAGACGCGGACCGGCACGAACCGGGCGCCCGCCTCCGTGAAGGCGAACCGCTCCTCGACGTCCCCGGGCCCCACCACCAGGACCCGGTGCCCGCGCCGCACGAGCCCATCGGCCAGCATGCGCACGTGCCTGCCGGTGCCACCGGACGTGGTGCCCAGCACGAATGCCACCCGCACCGTCGTTCCTCCCTCTTCCGCCGTACGACTCCGCCGTACGACTCCGCCGTACGACTCCCCCGTAGGTCGTTCCCGTACCTGGCTCCCGTACGTCGCTCCCGGATCTCAGTCGCTTCCCGGATCCCAGGAGCCTCCCTTTACAAAGGAGATTTTGGGGAGGACCATCTCAGCTTCGTCTCCCTCGTACGAGCGCGCCGGCCACCGCCGTCGCGTCGGCGCGGTCCACCAGCGCCACCACGAGCCCGCCCGCGACCAGCGCCGCGACCGCCCCGGCCAGCACCGCCCCGATGTGCCCCCAGAAGCTTCCCGGGCCGAGCGCCGTCACCGCGGCGGCCCCCGCCAGGTAGCCGGCCAGCCCGCCCGCGACCGCCGCCAGCCCGGCGCGCCCCAGACCGGCCGCGGCGCCACGACCCCGCAGGCGTACCACCGACGCCAGCAGCAGCACGCCTCCGGCCGTCATGCCCACGCTCATGCCGAGCGCCATCCCGGCGATCCGCCAGCCGTCGGGGAACGTGAGCGCGAACACCGTCTGCGCGACCATCACCACGCCCCACCCGGCCACCGTGCCCGTGGCCGCGGCCCGGCCGTGCCCCGCCGCGTAGAGGACGCGGCTGAGGTGGGCGATGAGCGCGTAACCGATCAGGCCGGGCGCGAACAGCGCGATCGTTCGCGCCAGCTCGCTCGGCGGCATGTCGCTCTTGGTCCACAGGAACACCGCCGCCCCCGGCTCCGACGTGGCGGCGAGAACGCCGGCGGCCAGCCCGGACACGATCACCACCGCGCGCGCCGCCCCGGCCGCCAGGTCCGAGAACGCCTGTGTCTCCCCCGCCTCGGCACGCGCCGACAGCCGGGGGAAGGCACTGGTGGCGATCGGCACGGCCAGCACCGCGTACGGCACGAGGTAGATCGCCCAGGCGTAGTTGTAGACCGCGATCGCGCCGGTGCCGACGGCCTTGTTGGCCAGCAGCAGCACGACGACCATGGCGGCCTGCTGGGCGAGGAGCGCGGCCACCCCGGCCAGGGCCAGCCGCCGTACCTGCTCGGCCACGCCCGGCGGGAAGCGCAGCGAGGGCCGCCAGCGCAGCCCGAGCCCGGCGATCGGGCCGACCACGGTGATCACGAGGGCGAGCACGCCGAGGCTGGTGCCCACGGACAGGGCGAGTTCGGCTCCGCCCGGCAGGGTGGACAGATCGGCCCCGCGCGCGGTGGACGGGCCGCCCGCCTCGGCCCAGTCGCCGCTGAGCGGCACGAACAGCAGGTAGGCGACGATGACCACGATGCTCGACACGAGGGGCGCGAGGGCGGGCCCGGCGAACCGCTTGTGCGCCTGCAGCACGCCGTAGAGGACGACCGCGACCCCGTACAGCGGGATCTGGGGCGCGAAGACGACGAGCATGCGCGTGGCCACGGCCTGGACGTCGGCGACGTCGCAGCCCTTCACCTCGCCGAGGAACAGCCCGGCGACCGGGCCGGCGAGCAGCGCGGTGAGCGCGCCCAGCGGCACGAGCACGAGCAGCACCCAGGTGAGCAGGGCGGAGCTGATCGCCTCCACCCGCGCGCGCCCGGCGCCGCCGGACGCCTCCTGGCCGGCGGCGGCCGCTCCCGCCAGGACGGGCACGACCATGCCGGCCAGGGCGCCGCCGACGACGACCTCGAAGATGATGTTGGGGATCTGGTTGGCGGTGAAGTAGGCGGTGGACAGGCAGTTGGTGCCGACGGTGCCGGCGAAGGCGTACTGCTTGGCGAAGCCGGCCACGCGGGCGAGGATCGTGATCGCGCCGATGAGCATGGCGCCCCCGGCGACGCCGCGCGCCAGCCGCGCCGTCACGACGCCCTCCCCGCGAATGACGCCGTCACGACGCCCTCCCACGCACGACCGTCCTCCCGGCGAATGACGCCGTCACGACGCCCTCCCGCGCACGACCGTCCTCCCGGCACGCGAGGGACGCGACCGCGCACCACGCGGCACCGCCGCGAGACCGTGGCCGCGCGCATCACCAGACCCCCGATCACGCTGACATCCTGGCAGGCTCCACCGACAGTCCCCCCACCTGGGACCCCTGGGCAGGCGCGGGACGCGCCGGTCACACCGCGGCGTCGACGGGACGGCGGCCCAGCATGTCGAGGCGGTTGAGCACCCGGTTGCCCGCGATCACCTTGGTGAAGCTGATCTTCTCGGCGGCGGCCGTCAGCGCCACCACGGTGCCGAGCGCCGCGAGCCGGCCCGGCCGCTCCAGCGTGGCGGCCGCCGCGAGGCCGGCGAGGGCGCCGAGCGCGTTGGCGCCCGCGTCGCCGAGCATGGCCCGCTCGCCGAGGTCGTCGGGCAGCAGCGCGGCGGCGGCGCCGAGGGGCACGGCGGCCAGCGCGGCGCCCACCGGCCGCTCGCGCAGCAGGGCGGCGGCCAGCAGCGGCCCGCCGGCGAGCAGGCCCACCTTGATGGCCCGGCCGGGCCGCAGGTCGAAGAGGTTGGCGAGGTTGGCGGAGCCGGCGATGAGCGCGCCGTTGGCGAGCGTGTCGGCCGGGCCGCGGGAGACGAGCGCGGCGGCGCCGAGCCCGGTCGCGCCGATGCCGAGGATCTTGACGGCTCCGCTGGTGACCTCGCCGCGCGCGAGCGCGCTCAGGTGGCCCTTGAACCCCTTGGAGGAGGTGGTGCCGTACAGGTCGTCGTAGGCGCCGAGCGCTCCGCTGCCGCCTCCGGCCAGCAGCGCCGCCATCCGGGCGCGCCCGGGCAGGCCCGGCGCGAGTGCGGTGGCCGCGGCGGCTCCGGCGACGAACGCGGGGCCTTCGAGCAGGGTGATGGGCTCGCCGCGGTGGTTCTTGCGGGTCCAGCGGTCGCCCGGGTCCTGGGGCCTGTTGCGGGTGAGGAGGGTGTAGGCGGCGCGGGCGGCGACGGCGCCGAGGGCGGCGCCGGCGAGCGCGTGGAGCAGGCCACGGGCCATGTCAGCTCCCTGAGGAGGGGGGGGTGGTGGAGGGGTTGGGCGCGGCGGGCATGGGCGCGGTCGCGTTGGCGCCGATGCCGTACTGGCCGGCCCGCCCGTTGAGCTGCTCCCGCAGAGCGTAGACGAGCGCGGTGCGGCCCGCGGGCATGTCGAGGGTGTCGACGGTGGAGACGCGCTTGACCAGGTCGCTGTCGTCGCGCGCGGCCGTGATGAGGCCGCCGGCCGAGGCGGCGGTGACGCTGCCGGCGATGACGATGCCCTTGCCCGCGGCGTCGAACCCGCGGGCGAGGGACAGCAGGGCGGAGGCCTGCGACTCGGCGTTGTCGCCGTTCAGGGGCCGCTCCGGCGCGAACATGACGACCAGCGTGGATCGCTTGGCCGGCTCGTCGTCCACGGTGAGCAGGCCGCCCTCCTCGAACCCGCCGAGCACGGCCCCGGTGGCGGGGTTGGCGGTGCCGGCCTGGGCCTGGTCGGTGGTCATGAGCGTGGCCCCGAGCAGGGCGGCGGCCTTGTCGTAGGCGCTCATGGAGGGGGCGAGGGCCATGTCGGCCGGCTTGAGCTGCGTGACGAGCTCGTCGATCACGCCCCGGTTCTTGGCGTCGAGGAGCTTGTCGGACAGGGTGACCCGGCCGGTGATGGCGGCGCCCGCCTGGAGGAGCACCTGCTGCTGCGCCTCACGGTAGGTGCTGCTGGAGCCGGGCGCCTCGACCAGCAGGACGCGCTCGCCGTTCAGCACGCCGGCGACGAGCTGCGGGGTGAACGCAGTGACGAACGCGTCGTCGGCGGACTCCCGGCCGCGCAGGGCGTCGAGCTCGGAGCGCAGGTCGTTGTTGGTCTTGGCCATGAGGTCGCTGGTCTTCTTGGCGGTCTCGATCGCCGGCGACTGCAGCAGCGTGGTGCCCATGACGATGCCCACGGCCAGCGCCAGGAAGATGGCGACGATGGACACGAGATGGTAGCGAAAATCGATCACGAGAAGAGTCCGACCAGCCAGAAGATGAACGCGTTCCACGCGTCTTGCAGACCGTTCAGCCAGGTCTGGCCGATCGGCGAGATGAACAGGGCGACCCCCATCGTGATCAGCGCGGTGATCACGAGCAGGAGCAGCTGCGGGGTGGAGATGCGGCTGCGGTAGAGCCGGCTCACGCCCTTGGCGTCGATGAGCTTGCTGCCGATGCGCAGCCGGGTGAGGAAGGTGCTGGCCATGCCCGAGCGGCCCTTGTCGAGGAACTCCTCCAGGGTGCCGTGGGTGCCGACGGCGACGATGAGCTCGGCGCCCTTGTCGTCGGCCAGCAGCATCGCGATGTCCTCGCTGGTGCCCGTGGCGGGGAAGATCACGGCTTCGCGGCCGAGCTGGTGGACGCGTTCGAGGCCGGGGGCGCGGCCGTCGCGGTAGGCGTGCACGACCAGCTCCGCGCCGCAGCTCAGCGCCTTGGTGGAGACCGAGTCGAAGTCGCCGACGATGACGTCGGGCAGGTAGCCGGCCTCCAGCAGCGCGTCGGCTCCGCCGTCGACGCCGATGAGGACGGGGCGGTACTCGCGGATGTAGGGGCGGAGGGTGGCGATGTCCTCCTTGTAGTGGTAGCCGCGCACCACGATGAGGACGTGCCGGCCCTCCATCGGGGTGCGGATCTCGGGCACCCCTACGCCGTCGATGAGCAGCTTGCCCTCGCCGCGGACGTACTCCATCGTGTTGACGGCGAACGCCTCGATCTGCACCGCCAGCCCGGCGCGAGCCTCGGCCATGGCGGCCTCGACGGCCTCGGCCGTCTGCTCCTCGCCCTTGCCGGCCACCTCGTCGTCGAGGTAGACGACGCCCTCGTGCACGCGGACGACGTCGCCGTCCTTGACCCGCTCGAACAGCTCGGGCGTGGCGTTGTCGACGAAGGGCACCCCGGCTTCCAGCAAAATCTGGGGCCCCAGGTTGGGATAGCGACCGCTGATGCCGGCCGCGACGTTGACCACGGCCGCGACACCGCATGCCACGAGCGCCTCCGCGCTGACCCGGTCGACGTCGACGTGATCGATGATCGCGATCTCACCGGGCCGGAGGCGCTTGGTCAGCCTCTTCGTCCGCCGATCGATTCTCGCCACTGCCGTGACACCGGGAAGGTCCTCGACCTTCCTGACGCGGAGGCCCGGCATCCTGCTCCCCGGAACCTTCATCAAGAACATCCTGCCAGAGGGAAACCGCCCAGCGGCCCATCATCACGGTGCGTGTCCGCTTTGTCACAGCAGGTCATCGCCGATCCGGGGCTCCAGGTCATCGCTCCGCGGCGGCCAGACCCAGGAGTTCCTCGGCGTGCGCCCGGCCCAGCTCGGAGTCCTCCAGCCCCGCCAGCATGCGTGAAAGCTCGCGTACGCGGCCCTCGTGGTCGAGCGTGACGACGCCGCTGCGCACGACGCTGCCGTCGCCGGCCTTCTCCACCACCAGGTGCTGGTCTGCGAACGCCGCCACCTGCGGCAGGTGGGTGACCACGATCACCTGCGCGGTGCGCGCCAACCGGGCGAGCCGGCGGCCGATCTCGACCGCGGCCTTGCCGCCCACTCCGGCGTCGACCTCGTCGAACACGAACGTCGGCACCGGGTCGGCGCCAGCGAACACCACCTCGATGGCCAGCATGACCCGGCTCAGCTCACCGCCGGAGGCGCCCTTGGTCAGCGGCAACGGCGGCGCGGCGGGGTGGGCGGCCATGCGCAGCTCGACCTCGTCGACGCCCTCGGGCCCGAAGTCGGCGGCCCGTGTGAGCTGCACCACGACTCTGGCGTGCGGCATCGCGAGCGCGGCCAGCTCCTCGGTGACGGCCTGACCGAAGCGCTCGGCCGCCGCCTCACGCACGCGGGTGAGCTCGGCGGCCAGCTCGGTCAGCCGGGCCGTCAGCTCCTCGTGCTCGCGCGTGAGCTCCTCGATGCGCTCGTCGTCGCCCTCCAGCTCGGTCAGGCGGGCGGCCGACTGCCGCGCCCACTCCAGGACGCCCGCGACGTCCTCGCCGTACTTGCGGACCAGGCCGGACAGCAGCGCCCTGCGCTCCTGGACGACGGCCAGACGGGCCGGGTCGGCCTCGATCGACTCGGCGTAGGCGGCCAGGTCGGTGGCCACGTCGGAGACGAGGTAGCCGGCCTCGGCCAGCCGATCGGCCATGCCGGCCAGCTCCGCGTCGAAGTCGCGGACCGCCTCGATGGCCGCGCGGGCCTCGCCGAGCAGGGAGATCACGTCGTGCGCACCGTCAACGGCCTCCATGGGGTCGCCGAGCAGCACGGTGTGGGCGCCGGTCGCCGCCCCGCGCAGCGCGTCGGCGTGCGAGAGCCGCTCCTCCTCGCCGCGCAGCTCCATGTCCTCGCCGGGCTTGGGGTCGACCTTCTCGATCTCCTCCAGGCCGAACCTCAGCAGGTCGGCCTCCTGCGCCCGCTCACGGGCCCGGGTGGTCAGCTCGTCGAGCAGCGCCGCGACCTGCTTGTGCCGTTTGTACGCCTGGGTGTAGGCGCGCAGCGGCTTGACCAGGTCGTTGCCGGCGTAGCGGTCGAGCGCGGCGCGCTGGCGGGCGGGCTGCAGGAGGCGCTGCTGGTCCATCTGCCCGTGCACGGCGACCAGGTCGTCGGCCAGGTACGTCAGGGTGCCGACCGGCACGCCCCGCCCGCCCAGCCAGGCGCGCGAGCGACCCTCGGCCGAGACCGTGCGGGAGATGATGAGCTCGCCGTCCTCGACGTCGCCGCCGATGTCCTCCACCTGCTGGGCGACCCGGCCACCGGACTCGATGACGAGCGTGCCCTCGACGCTGGCGCGCTCGGCCCCCGGCCGGATGCGCGACGGGTCGGCCCGGCCGCCGAACAGCAGGCCGAGCCCGGTGACGACCATCGTCTTGCCGGCGCCGGTCTCGCCGGTGACCACGTTGAACCCCGGCGAAAGCTCGAGCACGGCCTCATCGATGACGCCGAGCCCCTGGATGCGGACCTCCTCGACCCTTGGTCGCACTGCCCACTCCCGTCGCTCCTGACTCCGAACACTTGTGCGCATGTGATCCTACGCGCCTCACAGCCCATTCACTCAGGGACGCACCCTTCCGCGCCAGCCCTGGACGGGTAGTTCGAACTTGGCGACCAGCCTGTCGGTGAAGGGCGCGCCGGTGCTCTCGACGCCGTGCAGCCGCGCCAGGCGTACGGGCTGGACGCCCCGGCGGACCTCCACGCGCGTGCCGGAGGGCAGGTCGAAGCGGCGCCGCCCGTCGCACCACAGCACTCCGCCGGGCGTGTCGGGCAGGGTCTCGACCGCGAGCGTGGAGCGGGGCGAGACCACCAACGGCCGGGCGAACAGCGCGTGGGCGCTGATCGGCACCATGAGCAGGGCCTCCACCTCCGGCCACACCACGGGACCGCCCGCCGAGAAGGCGTAGGCGGTGGAGCCGGTCGGGGTGGCGCAGATCACGCCGTCGCAGCCCCAGCGCGACAGCGGCCGGCCGTCGATCTCGGCCACGACCTCCAGCATGCGGTCGCGCTTCTCCACCGACATCTCGTTGAGGGCCCAGGTGTCGGCGATGACCTGGCCGTTCTGGCGGGCGAGGACGTCGATCGTCATGCGTTCCTCGACGTCGTAGCGGCCCGCGACGACGCTGTCGACGGCGGAGGCGAGGTCGGCCACCTCCGCCTCGGCGAGGAACCCGACGTGTCCCAGGTTGACGCCCAGCAGCGGCGTGCCGGCGGGCCGGGCCAGCTCGGCGGAGCGCAGCAGCGTGCCGTCGCCGCCCAGCACGATCATGACCTCGGCGTCCTTGGTGGCGCCCGGCTCGCCGGGCACCACGTCAGCGCCCAAGCAGCCGATGTCGTCGGCCTCCGTGTCCAGCACCCGGACCGTGATCCCGGCGTCGACCAGGCGGTCGATGACCAGGCGGGCGCTCTCGACGGCGGCCTCCCGCCCCGTGTGCACGGTGACCAGCACGGTACGGTTCATCGCGGCCCTTCCTCGACGGCGCGCTCGATCGCGGCCTCGAGGTCCTCCACCGGAGGCGCGCCCTCTCCCTTGCCCATCCAGAGGAGGTACTCCACGTTGCCCGAGGGGCCCGGCAGCGGGCTGGCGGTGACGCCGCGTACCGACAGGCCGAGCTCCAGCGCGCGGTGGGCCACGTCGCGCACGGCGCGGGCGCGCAGCTCGGGGTCGCGGACCACGCCGCCGGCGCCGACGAGCTCCTTGCCCACCTCGAACTGCGGCTTGACCAGCATCACCAGGTCGGCGGCGGGCGCGGCCGCCTCCGCCAGCGCCGGCAGCACGAGCCGCAGCGAGATGAACGACAGGTCGCCCACCACCAGCGACGGCGGCTCACCGACCATGTCGGGCGTGAGGTCGCGCACGTTGACGCGCTCCATCACCGTCACCCGCTCGTCGGTGCGCAGCGACCAGGCGAGCTGGCCGTAGCCGACGTCGACGGCGAGTACGTGGGCGGCGCCGTTGCGCAGCAGCACGTCGGTGAAACCGCCGGTGGAGGCGCCCGCGTCGAGGCAGCGCCGCCCCTCGACGGTCAGCCCGCCGAACGCCTTGAGCGCGCCGAGCAGCTTGTGCGCGCCACGGGAGACGTACTCGGGGCCCTCGGCCGACTCGGCGACGACGATGGGTGAGGCGGTGTCGACCTGCGTGGCCGGTTTGGCCGCCCGCTGCCCGGAGACGCTGACCCGGCCCGCCTCGATGAGCTGCACGGCCTGCTCGCGCGATCTGGCCAGTCCGCGGCGCACCATCTCGCTGTCCAGGCGTATCCTGCGGCTCACTGGTCGTCCACGGCCGCGAGCGTGGCCTCGAGCCCGGCGAACGCCTCGTCGAACACCGCGACGTGCTCGCTCACCGGCAGGCCGGCCAGCCGGCCGAGCCCCGCGACGATCGCGTCGACCCGCTCGTCCCCGGTCTCCTCTGGCAGCGCACTCATGAGACGACGGTAACGCCTCCCGCGAGCGCGCAGGCACCATCGCGGGTGTGTCACACGTTGACGGGGCATACGGCACGCCACCGATGTGGAACGCTACGTCGGTGAAGGTCAGGCGTCCGTAAAGGTGAGCGAAAGGGTGGACACCATGGCAAGCGTCGAGGAGTGCCGGGCGGCACTGGTCAAGCTCGTCGCCCAGTTCGACGAGATCGACGCGGCGGACCGCGCCCGGCACGTGGTGGAGCGCACGGTCAGCTGCCGGGTCTCCGACCTCGGCGTGACCTTCTACGGCCGCCTGCACCATGACGGGCTCGACCCGTTCGTGGAGGACCCGCCGGCGAACGGGAAGCAGCCTGACGTACGGCTGACGATCGGCAGTGACGACCTGGTGGCGCTGGTGGAGGGGGAGCTGGACCTGGCGCGGGCGCTGCTGGGCGGCCGGGTGAAGATCGACGCCAGCTTCGGTGACCTCCTGCGCCTGCGCCGCCTCCTCTGACGAGCGGCGATTCTGAGACGGCGCTGCGGGGGCTTTTCCGGGCTGTTCGTCACCCCAGGCGGTCGAGGGCCTGCTTGACCGCGTCCTCCTCGGCCCGCCCCTCCCCCACGGCCGCCCAGACGGCGTCGCAGACGGCGCGCAGGCCGTCGATCGGGCTGCCGTCGCCCTCCAGCCGCAGCGCGCCGTCCTCCCAGCGGGCCCGCCAGCCTCCGCAGACGCCGTCCCGCACCTCCGGGTACGGTCGCGACAGCGCGCCGAGCCCCTCGGCGATGTACGTGGGCCGATGCCGCGGCCCGGCCGTGAGCAGGTCGAGCGGCGTCGCCACGCCGGTGAGCACCAGCAGGCTCTCGACACCCGCGTTGGTGGCGCCCTCGATGTCGGTGTCGAGCCGGTCTCCGACCACCAGGGGCCGCTCGGCCCCGGTGCGGATCATGGACTCGCGGTGCAGCGGCGGGTCCGGCTTGCCCGCGTACACCGGCTCCACCCCTGTGGCGGCGGCGATCACCCGCACCATCGAGCCGTTGCCGGGCAGCTCGCCGCGGCCCGTCGGCATGGTGCTGTCGCCGTTGGACGCCACGAACAGCGCGCCCTGCCGCACGGCCAGCGCGCCCTCCGACAGCAGCCCGTACGACAGGCCGGGGGCGATGCCCTGCACGACGGCGGCGGGCGCGTCCATCGCGGTGGTCACCGGCCGCAGCCCCTGGTCCCGTACGGCCATCCGGAGCCCGGAGCCGCCCACGACCAGCACGTTCGAGCCAACGGGCACCCGCTCGGACACCAGCCGCGCGGCGGCCTGCGCCGACGTCACCACGTCGCCGGCGACGGCGGGCACGCCCAGCTCGCGCAGGTGCGCGGCGATGGCGGCGGGTGTGCGGGAGGCGTTGTTGGTCACGTACGCGAGCCGGACACCCCTGGCCCGCGCCTCCTCGAGCGCCTCGGGGGCGCCGGGGACGGCGTGGCGGCCGAGATAGACCACGCCGTCGAGGTCGAGCAGCAGGGTGTCGTAGCCGTCGATCAGCACAGGTCGCCTTTCGGTCACGGTGTGCTCGCCGAGCGGTTGTGGCCGCACGTCGGCGCCATCACCGAGACAATAGCGCCGCCCGCATCGCCCCTCGCTCGTGACCACCCACCCGGGCCGCCGCCGTGGGTGCTCACGCGCATCCCCGTACGACTGCGCCGACGCTCTTCCCGGTCCACGTGACCGTGACGGGAAGAGACGCCTCCGAGGTCCTCGCCCGTCACATCTCCCGCCGGGCGCGCAGTGTCGCCCGTACGCTCTTCAACGCCGACACGTAGTGCCGCTCGTCGGGCCGCATCGCCACCGCGATGGCCAGCGGCTCTTGAGCGCCCTCGATGTCACCGGTGCGCCACAACGCCAACCCGAGTCCGAAATGGGCGTAATCCTCGGCCGGATTGGCGTCCACGATCTGCCGGAAACTCTCCGCCGCCTCCGCGTACTGCCGCGAGTTGAACTGCGCCCGCGCCAACGCCTCCAGAATGCTGCGCGAGTCGGGCTCAGCCAGGGCCGCCCGCTCCAGCAGCGCGGCCGCCGCGGCCGGGCTGCCGTCCTTGAGCAGTTTCACCCCACGCTGGTACCAGTCGTAAACGTCACCTTCGGGGGCGCCGGGGGAATCATCGTGGACGTTTCTACCTTGGACCATTGCGTGAGGCCTCCTTCATCGGCAGACGACGGCTCCGCTCGGCTCGCCACGGAGTCGGAAGCGGCAGGGGTTCTGAAGCGGCTTCTGGAAGACTCGGATGTTTATGGGAGCATGCCCGATATGGGGAGTCCTGAACTGCCGGTGCCCGATGGGCTGGTGCTGCGCCCCTTCCGTGGTGTCCGCTTCGCCGTGGACGACCCCGCCAAGGTCACCTCTCCGCCCTATGACCTGATCTCGGACGACGACGTCCGGGCGTTGCTGCACTCTCATGCCAACAACGTGGTACGTCTCATCCTTCCCCGCCCCACCACACCGCCCGCGGACACGGCGCCCCCCTCGGCCGCTCCCGAGACCGTCCCAGCCCACGACACGTCCGTGAGTGCCCACGGCGCCCCGGAAGCGACCGACGAGGCGCAGAGGCGCACACACGCAGCCCCCGGAGCCGGTCGGCGAGCAACGAACGACGCGGAGAAGCGAGACGCGAACAGCCCGGTTGCGCGAGACGCGAACAGCCCGCACGAACCAGACGCGAACAGCTCACAAGAGCGAGAGGCGAACGGCCCGAACGAACCAGCCACGAACGGCCGGCAGAAGCCAGACGCGAACACCCCGGAGGAAGCGCAGCCAGGCGCGAACGTCTCGGACCAGGGCGACTTCGCACGGGAGACCCGTTCCACGCAGGAGGGCGACTTCGCACAGGAGGGCCGTTCCACGCAGGAGGGCGATTTCGCCCGGGTGGGCGGTTCCGCTCAGCAGGTGGCCGGCATTGACGAAACACGCTACGCAGAGGCTCGCGACACCCTGCGCGCCTGGCTCGACGCGGGCGTCCTGGTGACGGACGAACTCCCAGCGTTGTACGTGTACGAGCAGAGTGGCCCCACGGTCCTGCAACGCGGCCTCATCGGTGACGTGGGCATCGCCGACCCGACCCAGGGCATCATCCTGCCCCACGAGCACGTCTTCCCCGGCCCGGTGGCGGACCGGCTCGCTCTCATGAGCACCACCCAGGCGAACCTCGAACCCATCTTCCTTCTCTACGACGGAGACAACGGGCAGGCGACGCGTCTCGTGGACGAGGTGGCCACCACGCGTGAGCCGTTGGTCGTGGCCAGGACCGAGGACGGCCTGACCCACCGTCTGTGGGCGATCACCGACAGGGCGGAGATCGCCGCCATCAACGCCGATCTCCGCCCTCGCCAAGCTCTCATCGCGGACGGCCATCACAGGTACGCCACATACCGGGTCTTGCAACGCCAGGAGCACACGGCCCGAGCCAAGGCGAGCAGCGCAGCGCCCCAGTCGTCGCGCAGCCCGGCCACCCGAGCATCCGCACAAGAGCCCCTGCCGCGGACCGCCGATCAGGCTTCGTCCACCGCGGACTCCACAACGACTCCCTCCCTCGCGGAACCGGCGACGACGCCATTCCAGACGTCATCCCCTTCGGAGACCCTCCAACCGGAGACCTTCCCAACGCATACCGGCACGTCGCCCTCCGGCGCGGAGACCAGCAGGTCGCCCTCCCATTCGGAGACCTCCGCGTCGGAGAACGGCACAGCGCCCTCCGCCGGGGAGACCTTCTCCCCGGAGATCGGTACGGCGTCCTCCCACTCGGCGGTCGGCGCACCGCTCTTCCACTCACGAATCGGCATGCCGCCAAAGGGCCCGACATCCGACGAGACGAGCCCGACCCGCGACCGCGCACGGGCTGGTAGAGCCACTGACGGGACGCCGGAAGACCCTCGGGCACGTACAACCAGCCCAACGCCAGACGCCTCCCAGAACCGTCCAGACGACGCCCAATCGCCGAGCGCTCCGTCAGACGTGCCGGAGACGCGTAAGACGTGGGCGAGCGAAGGCGAATCGGGCCCCTGGGACTTCGGCCTGGCGTTGCTGGTCGATGTCACGGCCTATCCACCGGACCTCAAGGCCATCCATCGGGTCATCCCCGCGCTGCCCCTGGCTGAGGCGGTGGCCAGGGCGAAGGGCTCGTGGCAGGTCCACGACTACCCCGGTCTCGCCGAGGGTCTGGCCGCGCTCGACGCAGCCTCCGGCCACGCGTTCCTGGTCGCCGGCGAGGGCGGCGCCCACCTGCTGACCGATCCCGACCCGATGCAGCTGGCCCACGCCATGCCCGCCGACCGCTCGGACCGGTGGAACGCATTGAACACCTCCATCCTGACGGAGTTCCTGATGCCCAAGGTGTGGGGCATCCGAGACGACGAGCAAACGGTACGGATCGTCCACCACGACGCCCACGCCGCGGTGGAGCAGGCCGTGCAGGCGGGTGGAACGGCAGTGATCCTCAAGCCGCTCATGGTCGCCGACGTGCTCGCGGTCGCCGCGTCCGGCGAACGCGTACCCCGCAAGTCCACCTCCTTCGGCCCCAAGCCCCGAACCGGCCTGGTGCTCCGCACCTTCGCCACAGGCTGAGCCCTACGACCAGCTAGAGCCACCCACAGCCCTACAGGTACGCCATGTGAGGGCAAATGATCTCGTACAGCACCGGACGTCCGCACGACTGGCGCGTGCGCCGGGGCCTCGCCAACCGCGGCCTTGTCATCGAGGAGGGAGCAACCGGACCATAGAGAGGTCCTCGTCCAGGTGCCAGCCACGAGCGCGATTGGGAGGAGCGCGGTCGATGCCGCTGAGGCTTCAGCTCTCCTCTCCCTGCAGCCCGCAGTCTGCTCTTTTGCCGCTGGTCAAGGTGTGGCAGGCACGGCCCCGATCGGCTGAAGCGGAGGTGGGACAGGCACAGCCCCGATCGGCTGAAGCGGATGGGGCAGGCACAGCCCCGATCGGCTGAGGCGTCGGAGGGGAACCACACGGCGATCTCCATCCGACGCTTCCGCACGCCATCCAGGCTTGACGCTCGCCCAGAGAGACGTGCCGATCCGCTTCCGGATGCTCACCAACTTCGATCGAGCAGGTATGAGCGGCATACCGGGACGTCGGCAACAGCCGGTGCGAGTCCCGCATGTCATCACATCGTTCTGCCGTCGGCGCACTCGGGGGCCGTCAATGCTCATTCCTCAGCGGCTGGTGCGCGAAAGCACGCCTCTTCCGGCAGATCTGCAGGTGTCGATCATGGCCTGGAGGCGGCTTGGAGTGGAGGATGAGTGCCGGGAATTGTCGTCCACCGGGGTCGCCTCATGCTCCTGCCTTGAAGGCCGTTGGGGGGCTTGGAGCTTCGGCCCCATGGTGGACTCCTCCTTGACCAGGGACTCCATCTCGACGATAGGCGGCTTCGCAATTGCGGGCGATGATGTGGCCGGCGCCGAACAAGGAGCAACCTCCCCGAGCGAATGCAGAGAAGCGGGAAGGCGGTCCCCGGCCATACCGACGTCGTCCCCACCGCGGTCCTGAGCCGTGACAGCCTCGCCCCCACGCTCGCCTCCACGGCGGTCCTGAGCCGTGACAGCCTCGCCCCCACGACGGTCCTGAGTCGTGGTGGCGTCATCCCGATGGCGGTCCTGACCCCTGACGACCTCGCCCTCGCGGTCCTGACCCCTGACGACCTCGCCCTCACGGCGGCCCTGGCCCGTGACAGCCTCACCCCCACGGCGATCCTGAGTCGTGGTGGCGTCGTCCCCATGGCGGTCCTGAGTCGTACCGGCGTCGTCGTTTGGAGCGGTAGCCAGGGTGGCGGGGGAAGGCTTGGATGTGCGCGGCCGTCTGACCGTGCGCCTTCTTTCGCCAGCAGGAGGCGAGGCCGGGTCGACGTTGATCGGTTCGGCGCTGAAGACCTCGACCTCGTACCGCCAGATCTTCGCGGACGACGGGCCGTAGATGCGGCACCGGAACGCACCTCTGATCTCCACTGGATCGTCCGGTCCCAGATCGCGCACGACGGCCGCGACCTCGGGGGCGAAGGTGATGCAGGGGATGCCGTCCGTCATCACACCCCCCTTCGGGTGTGGGCGGTCTCGGCGCACGGCCAGGCGCCATCTCGTCAAGGTGTCGCCGCTGGGCAGCCTCTTGTCCTCGGCTGCCACGGACACCCTTCCTGCCAGCACGACCTCGTTGTGGTCCACTGTCGCCCTCCCATCCGATGCTCCGGCGGGGATCACTCTCTACGATGTGGGCATGGCTGGAACGACTCGAATGTCGTTCTGGGGATAGCGGACCGCGGCTCGGGAGTTCCTGTGGACAACATCACCGCCCTCGGCGGCGACGTCTATGAGATCGACACGAAGATGGCCGGATATTCGGGCATAACGGCCGGGTACCTGATCCTTTCCGATCGGCCCTGCCTGGTGGAGACCGGGACGTCGACGTCCGCGCCCGTGGTGCGCGACGCGCTGGCCTCGCTGGGAGTGGGGCCCGACGATCTGTCGACCGTGGTCGTCACGCACATCCACCTTGATCACGCGGGCGGAGTCGGCGACATCGCGAAGTTCTTCCCCTCCGCGCAGATCGTCGTACATGAGAAGGGGGCGCGGCATCTGGCTGACCCGTCGCGTCTCATGGCGAGTGCCCGGATGGTGTGGGGTGACCGGCTCGACACGCTGTTCGGCGAGCTCTCACCGACCGAGGCGGAACGCATCGTCGCCCTCGGCGACACCGGCGCCATCAACCTGGGCAACGGCCGCACCCTCAACAGTCACTACTCGCCCGGCCACGCCAAGCACCACGTCGGGCTCGTCGACTCCGGCACCGGAGACCTCTACGTCGGGGACGCCGCCGGCGTGTATCTTCCCGAGACCGGCGACCTGCGTCCCGCCACGCCGCCGCCGGACTTCGACCTCGACACGGCGCTCGACTCGATCGCCCTGTTCAGCGCGCTTGGTCCGCAACGGCTGCTGTTCAGCCACTACGGACCGGTCAGTGCCGTTCAGGACACCCTCGAGCGTTCCGCGGAGGAGCTCCGCATCTGGGTGGACCTGACCCGCCAGGCACACGCTGAGGGCATGGACCTGGACCACGCCGTCGCCATGGTGCGCGACCGGACGAAGGAGCGCTACGCGGCCCTTGAGCTGGAGGGCGAGGCGGCCGAGCACTTCGAGCTGCTGAGCGGGGCGCCGTCCAACGTCGCGGGCATCCTGCACTGGCTCAACCGCGTCAACCCGTAGAGGACGATGTCCGGACGTCCAGGCTCCGGGCTGCCGCCCGTCAGTGCGCGACACCGGTCAGTGCGTCCCCGGTCAGTGCGTCCCCGGTCAGTGGCTTCCCGAATAGCGCGACGCTGGTCAGCGCGACACCGGTCAGCGCGACACCGGTCAGCGCCTCCCCGGCCTGGGCCTTCCCGGTTGGCGCGCCGCGGCCAACGTAGCGCGCGCCGACCTCCGTGCCGCACCTTGCCAACCCCCGACTCGGCCTCCTCCCGAGCCCGGGGCCGCTGACACCATGTGCCGCCCGAAGCCGGTTTCCGGGTCACGGAAAACGGCGCGATCGCCCACTGACCGGCTCAGATGACGTGCGGCTCCGTACAGCCGGAAAATGCGCGACGGTACGGCGGGCATCCCGTGTGGCGTGCCCGCCGTACCGTCTGGATGTCTCTCCGCGCGTCCGAGCGGAAAGCACCGCGTCCGTGTTCTCCTTCACCAAGCGTCAAGGAGAACGCGGAGGGGTCAGTCCTCCCGCTTGGGCCTGTTCTCGGTGGACTCGTCGAGGATGTCGCCGAAGTTGGGCTCGATGAACGCCAGGTTGATGTCCGGGGCCGAGTCGGCCGCCGGCTTCGTCCTGGTCGCTTCCTTCGGGTCCGCAGAGTCCGCGGCGTCGGCGGAGTCGGCGGAGTCGGCGGAGTCGGCGGCGGTCGCGCCATCCGCCTGCTGCTCGGCCACCTTGGTCGCCTTGGCTCCCTTGGCCTCCTCCGAAGCCTTCGCCTCCTCCGAAGCCTTGGCCTCCTCCGAAGCCTTGGCCTCCTCGGACGCCTGGACGTCGCCCTGCTCGTCGGCCGGGGACGCGGCATCGGCGGAGTTCGTGGTCGCCGGAGCGGACGCCCCCTGCGGGGCCTCGTCCGACACCGGCTCCTCCTCGGACCGGCCGTCCTCAGCGAGCTCGTCCTCAGCGAGGTCGTCCTCAATGAGGTCGTCCTCGGCGTCGTCGAGATCGTCCTCGGCGTCCTCCTCCGACTCCTCGGCCTCGGCCTTGCCACCGAGGGCACCGAGCACGATGTCCTCGTCGAACGGCACGTCGAGGTCGTCGCCGTCCTCGTAATCCTCTTCGAGGTCGTCGATGACGGCACCGGTCAGCATGGCGTACCGCTCGGCGGCGTCGGTCTCGCCGTCGGCGTCGAACGCCATCGCCCTGGCGAACCAGTCGGTCGCCGCCTCCTGGTGCCCGGCGTCGAGCAGCGCGTCGGCGTACGCGAACGCGAGGCGCGCCGACCACGGCTTCTGCTCCGGGTCACGCAGTTCCGGAAGCCGCTGGAGCGTGATGACGGCGGCGTCCTTCTGTCCGAGGTCGCGCCGGGCGCCCGACTCGACGATGGCCAGTTCGATGCGCTCGGGCCGGTCGAGGCGCTCGGCCTCGGGCGAGCGAACGAGGTCGAGGGCACGCTCCGGGCGGCCGAGGCCACGCTCGCAGTCGGCCATCACCGGCAGGTACGCGTCGGAGCCGGTCATCCTCCGGGCGGCGCGCAGGTCGCTGAGCGCCTCGGAGTAGTGGCCGGCGCGGTAGGCGACGATGCCCGCCGCCTCCCGAACCACACCGATGCGGGCGGCAAAGCGGCGCGCCACCTTTGTGTGCTCGTGCGCCTGATCGGTGTCGTCCTCCTCCAGGGCCCGCTCGGCGGCGACGAGGTGCCTGCCCACCAGCTCGGCGAGGTCGCCGGGGAGGGAACGCAGTTCCTCGCGCACCTCCTTGTCGAGCTCGTCGGCGGTGACGTCCGGGGCGATCTCGGGCAGCCGCTCGCGCTGAGGGGCGTCCTCGCGGTCCGCCCTGCCGTACCTGGCGCGGGTGCCGCCGGCCGAACGGTCGTCACGGTCGCCGGCGCTGTCGCGGGAGAAGGGGCGGGGGCCGCCGTCGCGGTAGCCGCCGTCACGGCGCGGGCCGCGGTCGTCGCGGAAGCCACCCTCACGGCGCGGGCCGCGGTCGTCGCGGTCACGGAACGGGCGACGCTCATCATCGCGACGCGGACCACGATCACCCTGGAACCCGCCCTCACGACGGGGACCACGATCACCCTGGAACCCGCCCTCACGGCGCGGGCCACGATCACCCTGGAACCCGCCCTCACGGCGCGGGCCACGGTCGCCGAAGCCACCTTCACGGCGCGGGCCACGATCGTCACGGTCACGGAACGGGCGACGCTCATCATCGCGACGCGGACCACGATCACCCTGGAAGCCACCCTCACGGCGCGGGCCACGATCACCCTGGAACCCGCCCTCACGGCGCGGGCCACGATCACCCTGGAACCCGCCCTCACGGCGCGGGCCACGATCGTCACGGTCACGGAACGGGCGACGCTCATCATCGCGACGCGGACCACGATCACCCTGGAAGCCACCCTCACGACGGGGACCACGATCACCCTGGAACCCACCCTCACGGCGCGGGCCACGATCACCCTGGAACCCGCCCTCACGGCGCGGGCCACGGTCGCCGAAGCCACCTTCACGACGAGGCCCACGATCGTCACGGTCACGGAACGGGCGACGCTCATCATCGCGACGCGGACCACGATCGCCCTGGAAGCCACCCTCACGACGAGGCCCACGATCACCCTGGAAGCCGCCCTCACGACGAGGCCCACGATCACCCTGGAAGCCGCCCTCACGACGAGGCCCACGATCACCCTGGAAGCCGCCCTCACGACGAGGACCACGGTCATCGCGGAAGCCGCCCTCGCGACGCTCCCCGAATCCGCCCTCACGACGCGGCCCGCGGTCGTCCCGGTCCCGGTACGACGGGCGATCGTCATCACGACGCGGTCCACGGTCGTCACGGCGGGGGCCGCGGTCGCCGAAGCCACCCTCACGGCGCGGCCCGCGGTCGTCGCGGAAGCCGCCCTCGCGTCGCCGGCCGCGGTCGTCGAAGTCGTCGCGGCTCCGGTACACAGGCCGATCGCCCTGGCCGCGGTCCTGGGAGGAACGGCGGTCGTCGCCGTCGCGGCGCGGCCCCCGGTCGTCGCGGCCGCCGGAGCGCTGGTCCGAACGGTACGGGCGGTCGCCTCGCGAACCTCCCTGGCCGCTGCCCCGGGAGCCGTATCCGCCGCCTCTGCTGCTACCGTACGTACGCCTCTCCCCGTATTCGCCGCCCTCGCGCTGTCCGCCGTCGGGTCCGTTGTCTCTGTTCACTTCTGGTCCATTTCGTTGGCTCACTCAGCGGACCCGCATCGCATATGACGGCCGCCGTGGCTCGCCGCCGCCCGCCCTCGGGCCTTACGCGACGAAGGCCACCCGTGGGGGTGGCCCGCTCGTTCCAGCCTAGCAAGCCCTCGAACGTCCACGTGACTCACCGACGAGCCAATGCGGTCGCTCCCTTTGCCGTTTTCGGGGAGACTGCCAGCCATGTCGCTACGCTTCCACGAGATCGCCGAGTCGCGTCATCGCATCCTGAACCCCCTCAGCCACGACAAGCTCAATCTTCTCGGGGAGATATGCCGCATCGGGCACGGCACCCGGCAGCTCGATCTCGCCTGCGGGAAGGGGGAGATGCTCAGCCGCTGGGCCTCCCGCTACGGGCTGCACGGGGTGGGCGTGGACATCAGCTCGGTGTTCCTGAGTGCCGCCAGGGAGCGCGCCGCCGAACTCGGGGTCACCGACCAGGTACGTTTCGTCGAGGCCGACGCCGGCACGTACACGGACGAGCCGGAGTCGTACGACATCGTGTCCTGCATCGGCGCGACGTGGATCGGCGACGGGCTGCAGGGCACTCTGGACCTCATGCGCCGCCCCCTGCGGCCGGGCGGGATCGTGCTGGTGGGCGAATGCTTCTGGCAGTCGCCGCCGCCCGCCGAGGCGTGCAGCGCACTGGAGATCCCCGAGGACACGATCACGTCGCTGGCCGGCACGGCGGAGCGGCTGGAGGCGGCCGGTTTCGAACTGGTGGAGATGGTGCTGTCCGACCCGGACAGCTGGGACCGGTACGTGGCGAGCCAGTGGTGGACGCTGAACGACTGGCTGCGGGCCAACCCTGATGACCCGGACGCCTCCGCCATCCGCGACTTCCTCGACACGTCACGCCGGACGCACTTGGAATACGGCCGGCAGTACCTGGGGTGGGGCGTCTTCGTGGCCCGGCAGTGAGGGTTCTCGGCCTGGGCTCCTGAGGACATGTCCGCCTAGGCGGGCGGTACCGCCGCTGCGCGAGGAGGTCGTCCGTCCAGAGCGGACGATGAAGGGAAAGGGGAACACCCGCTCCTTTCCACTCTCAACGTATAGCGCACCGGGGGGCTTGCGGCAAGACCCGGGTCATGCCGCAGAATCGGCGGCCGAGGCCAGAACCTGCGGAAACCGGGGGACACGAGATGCGGGTGTTGTTGTCGACGTACGGGTCGCGCGGAGACGTCGAACCGTTGGCGGGACTCGCGGTGCGGCTGCGGGAACTCGGCGTGGAGGTGCGGGTGTGCGCGCCGCCGGACGAGGAGTTCGCGGAGCTGCTGGCGGGTGTGGGCGTGCCGCTGGTGCCGGTCGGCCGGTCGGCGCGCGCGCTGACGACCGGGGCGCCGCCGTCGCCGTCGGACCTGCCCCGGCGCGCGGCCGAGGTGATCGCCGGCCAGTTCGACGCGGTCACCGCGGCGGCCGAGGGGTGCGACGCGCTGGTGGCTACCGGCATGATGCCGGCTGCGGCCGGCGCGCGGTCGGTGGCCGAGAAACTGGGCATCCGCTCGGTGTCCGTGACCTTCCAGCAGCTCACGCTGCCGTCGCCGCACCATCCGCCGCTGGCGTATCCGGGCCGGCCGTTCCCACCGGGGGTGACCGACAACCGGATGCTGTGGGATCTGGACGCCCAGAGCATCAACGCGCTGTTCGGTGAGGCGCTCAACACCAACCGGGCGTCGATCGGCCTGCCACCGGTGGACGACGTCCGCGACTACGTCATCGGCGACCAGCCGTGGCTGGCGACGGACCCGATCCTGGACCCGTGGCCGGCGACGCCGGACCTCGACGTCGTCCAGACCGGCGCGTGGATCCTGCCAGACGAACGCCCGCTCCCGGAAGAGTTGGTGGCGTTCCTGGAGGCCGGCGAACCGCCGGTGTACGTGGGCTTCGGCAGCATGCCCATGCGCGCTTCGAAGGACGTCGCCCAGGTCGCCATCGAGGCGATCCGCGCGCAGGGCCGCCGCGTACTCCTCAGGCGCGGCTGGGCCGACCTGGCCCGGATCGACGACCAGGACGACTGCTTCGTCGTCGGCGAGGTCAACCAGCAGGCGCTGTTCGGCCGGGTGGCCGCCGTCGTCCACCACGGCGGCGCGGGCACGACGACGACGGCCGCCCGGGCCGGCGCGCCCCAGGTCGTCATACCCCAGCTCGCGGACCAGCCGTACTGGGCCGGCCGGGTGGCCGGCCTGGGCGTCGGCGCGGCACACGACGGTCCGGCTCCGACCACCCAGTCCCTGTCGACCGCGCTCGGGACGGCCCTGGCCCCGGAGACCCGCGCGCGAGCGACCGCCGTCGCCGGCACGATCCGCACCGACGGGACGACGGTGGCCGCGAAGCTGCTGCTCGACGCGGTCAGCCGGGAAAGGCCGCCCGTGCCCGCGTGAAGCACGCGGCATCCGCCGATACCAGGACCCAGAACACGAGAACGTGCAAACCCTGGCGACCTGAACCGGCAACGGCCACGGGGCTCGCACCAGGCCGACCCCTGCTCGTCATGGCCGAAACGTTCGTCACGCCAGTCCGGACGCCTTGCCGCACGTCATGGTCGCCAGGACCTCAGATCGGAGCCAATGCCGTGAACCCGCTGACCACCAGCGCGTTTGACCTTCCCGACCACCTCTCCCCCAAGGCCGACCCGGCGCTGATCGCCGGCGACGAGCAGCACTTCGCGGCCATCGCGGAGAGCCTCGAACAGTCGATCACCGAGCTGTCCGAGCGTCTCGACGCCATGCGCAAGGCGCCCGGCGGCAAAGGCCGGCAGGCGCTGGACCGGGACCTGGAGATCCACCGGCTGAGTGCTCGCCTGCGCACCCTGCGCCGCTTCGGGCTGGACCTGTGCCTCGGCCACATGGTCAGCGCGGACGCCCCCGAGCCCGTGTACATCGGACGGCTCGGCCTCACGGACCGCGCGGGTCGCCGGCTGCTGCTCGACTGGCGCTCCCCCGCGGCCGAGCCGTTCTTCGGAGCCACTCATGCCAACCGGATGGGGCTGGCGAGCCGCCGCAGGTATCGCTGGACCCGCGGCCGGATCAGCGACTACTGGGACGAGGTGTTCACCTCGGACGGGTTGGTCGGGCACGCCGCGCTCGACGACCAGTCCGCCTTCATCGCCAGCCTGGGCAGCAGCCGGTCGCCGCGGATGCGGGACGTCCTCGGCACCATCCAGGCCGACCAGGACGCCATCATCCGCGCGGGATCCCGCGGCGCTCTCGTCGTCGACGGCGGCCCGGGTACGGGCAAGACCGTCGTCGCTCTGCACCGCTCCGCGTACCTCCTCTACTCCGACCCTCGCCTCGGTCACCGCCGGGGCGGCGTGCTGTTCGTCGGTCCGCACCAGCCCTATCTGGCCTACGTCGCCGACGTCCTCCCCAGCCTCGGCGAGGAGGGCGTACAGACCTGCACCCTGCGGGACCTCGTCACCGAGGGCGCCGCGGCGGCGATCGAGGCCGACCCGGAGGTGGCGCTCCTGAAGTCGTCCGCGGACCTCGTGAAGGCGATCGAGCCGGCCGTCAGGTTCTACGAGAACCCGCCCACCAAGGGGATGACGATCACGACCCACTGGTCCGACATCTGGCTGAGCGCCGACGACTGGGCCGAGGCGTTCGACGCGCCGGAACCCGGCACTCCGCACAACGAGGCGCGCGACCAGATCTGGGAGGAGCTGGTCACGATCCTGATGGACAAGTACGACGAAGAGGACGTCTCGGCTGACCTGCTCCGCAAGTCGCTCCTGCAGAACAGGGAGCTGCTCACGACCTTCAACCGGGCCTGGCCGCTGATCGAAGCGGCAGACCTCGTCGGAGACCTGTGGTCGGTGCCCGCCTACCTGCGGATGTGCGCGCCCTGGCTCAGCCCCGACGAGGTCAGGAAGCTGCAGCGCGAGAACGCCCAGGCCTGGACGGTGTCCGACCTGCCGCTGCTGGACGCGGCACGGCAGCGGCTCGGCGACCCGGAGGCGTCACGACGCAAGCGCCGGCAGGAAGCCGCTCTCGCCGCCCAGCGCGAGCGCATGGCCCAGGTCGTCGACAACCTGATCGAGGCCGACGACGACGGCGAAGGCCTTGTGACGCAGCTGCGCCGGGCAGACCTCCAGCGCAACCTGATCGACGAGTCCGAGCTGCCCACCCTCGACCCGGACCTGCTCGCCGGCCCGTTCGCGCACATCGTCGTGGACGAGGCCCAGGAGCTCACCGACGCGGAGTGGCAGATGCTGCTGCTGCGCTGCCCGTCCCGGAGCTTCACCATCGTCGGGGACCGCGCCCAGGCGAGGCACGGGTTCACGGAGTCGTGGCAGGAACGGCTCGAGCGGATCGGGCTCGACCGGGTCAACCTGGCCTCTCTGAGCATCAACTACCGGACGCCGGAAGAGATCATGACGGAAGCCGAGCCGGTCATCCGGGCCGCGCTCCCGGACGCCAACGTGCCGACCTCCATCCGCAGCAGCGGCGTCCCCGTCGTCCACGGACCTGCTTCGGATCTGAACTCGGTCCTCGACGCCTGGCTCGCCGCCCATGCCGACGGGACCGCCTGCGTCATCGGCCACCCCTCGTTCCGGGCGACGGCCCGGGTCCAGTCGCTGACGCCGGAGCTGGCGAAGGGGCTCGAGTTCGACCTTGTCGTCCTCATCGACCCGGAGGCCTTCGGCCAGGGCATCGAAGGAGCGGTCGACCGCTATGTCGCGATGACCCGCGCGACCCAGCAACTCGTCATCCTCACGAGCGCCTGACCTCGACCGTACGAACGCCCAGCCGTGGCCGGGCCCCGGCTGGGCGTTCGTACACGGGTCTGGGAGTCAGGCGCTTTCAGCGCGGCTGGCGGGGACTTCAATGGCCGGACGGAGCCCGTGTCCGCGTGAGCGAAGTGGTGGCGGCGCGGACAGGGTAATGGCGGCCTAGGCGCTGTCCGGCGGATCATGTGACCGCCTCGTTCCTGAACGATCATTTTCGCTCGTGGGGCGGGGCGATCTGACAAACGATGAGTGGGCGCGACTGGCGCCGCAGTTACCGATCGACTGGAGCATGGTCAGCGTGGACTTCTCGTGTCGGGCCCACCACCACGCTGCCGGAGCACCGCGAAGGCCGCCACGGGTCCCCAAGCGGAGATCAACCGCCCCGGCAGCACCGTCCCGACGAAGGGCTCGGACGTTCCAGAGGTGGCTTGACCTGCAAGATCCGCCTTGCCGGGGAGGGCGGCCTTCGCCTACTGGCCCCGCTGATCACGCCGGGTAGTGGCGCGACAGCCCGCAGATGATCCCCGTCCTGGAACGTATCCGGGTCAAGCGCACCGGCGGTGGCCATCCGCGCACGCGGCCCGACCACCTCGGGGGCGATGAGGCCTACAGCTCCCGTCGTAACCGCCGCTACCTGCGCAGACGCCAGATCAAGCACACCATCCCCGAGCCGAGGGACCAGCGGGCCAACCGCCGGCGCCGCGGCAGCATAGGAGGCCGACCCACGGGCTTCGACCAGCAGATGTACAAGCGCCGCAACGAAGTCGAGCGCACGATCAACCGCCTCAAGGGCTTCTGGGCCGTGGGGACGCGTTATGACGAGCGGGCCTACGTTCTCCACGGCACCGTCACCGTGGTGGCGATCCGACTGTGACTGCGTTCCTGACCGCGTCTCAGCGTGTGGGCTCGGCCAGGAGCAGCGCGTTGAGGGTGGCGTAGTCGAATCCGCCCCCCAGTGTGGTCGTCGTGCCCTTCTCCAGCAGTTCGCGGGCAGCCTGGTGGACCAGCCCGTACGCTGCCTCGGCGATGGACGATCCTGCGCTGATGCGGGCGGCTCCCGCCTCGGCGAGCTCGGACACCGGTAGTGCGCCGGGGCCGGCCAGGACGTTCACCGGCAGGGGTTGAGAGCCCACAAGTGTGCTGACCGTCTCGGCGTCCGGCGTGCCGAGGACGAAGATGCCGTCCGCGCCGGCTGTCGCATAGGCATGGGCGCGGCTGAGCGTTTCGTCCAGCCAGGTCGTACGGTCACCGGGCGGCAGGCGGTGCGTGTCGATGCGGGCGTTGATGAACAACGGGACGCCGGTCTCGTCCGCGGCCTCGCGGGCGGCTGCGATCCGTTCGGCCTGCTCGGCGATGGGACGCAAAGTGTCTTCCAGGTTGATGCCCACGGCTCCGGCCGCGATGACGCCTCGGACGGTCTCGGCCACGCCCTCAGGGTCGGTCGCGTAGCCGCGTTCGATGTCAGCGGTGACCGGTACGTCAACAGCAACCGTGATCCGGGCGATCACGCCAAGCGCCTGGTCCCGGGTCATGCGCTCACCGTCGCCGTGACCGAGCGACCAGGAGGCCCCGGCACTGGTGGTCGCGATCGCAGCAGCACCCGCGTCCGCCACCACACGGGCGGAAGCACCGTCCCACGCATTGGGCAGGACCAGCGGCGTGCCTGGTACATGCAGGGAACGGAACATCTGCGCCATATCAAGAAGGGCTGCCATGAGCAACATTGCACCACAAGAGCCAGATGAACCATCCCGGCCCCCACCCTGTCGACGCCATGATCCGCCGGACAGGGCCTAGTCGGCAGCGGCCGGGATGGCCGCCCAGGTCCGTTCGAGGGTGGTGAAGGCGTCAGGGAGCCACGGTTCCCCGATGCCTTCGCTGGGGCCTGCCCGTGCCGATCCTGCTCGGTGCCCTCCCCTCCGACCAGGTGGTGCCGACGGAAGCCGGTTAACGTGTGCCGGATCCCAGGCGGCATACATCGTCTCTCCCGCCGGGTGCGCAAGAAGGTCGGGCTCAGTCGGCGACGAGGCTTCGACGTCGTCGACGAGGTAGTCCCACCGGTAGGGGTGGGGTCCTCCGGGGAACGGAGCCGCTGGCTTCGTTGAGGTCCAGAGCGTGAGGTCCAGAGCGTGAAGGCGGGGGATGTGAGGGCGGGGGGTGGAGTCGCCGATTCCCCCTGAGGTCCCTGAGCTGAGGGAGCGGCGTTCGGTCAGACCGCCCAGTGGGCGTGAACGGCTCACGGACACGTGAAGAGGCCGCCGGCCCGGCTCCCCCGCCACCGGCCGGGAGCAACACCGCGCCCGCGACGAAGGCGGCACACGCGCCAAGGTCATCATCCGACGTCCCTGGCGTCTGGGCGCAGGGTCTGCCGGCGACAGCGAACGTACGCCTTAGGGCCTGAATGGGCCCGGACATGCGAGAAGGGGCCCACGCGAGCCCCGGTATAAAACCGGGCTCGCATGAACCCCTTCTCCAAAGATTGTCCGGCGGTGACCTACTCT